>PWJF01000396.1 GCA_003560935.1 Ignavibacteriales bacterium | reverse complement strand
CTTTTCGGGGTTAATGCGTGTACCGAGTTCGGTCACAACGTTCCCATTAATTTCAACGCGTCCCTGCTCAATGAGTTCATCGGCCGTTCGTCGTGAGGCAACACCGCAATGAGATAAAAATTTATTTAACCGAAAATCTTCTTGATTATTTCTGTTATTTTGTTTTTCCACGTTTTCCATCCTCGCTGTGACCCGTTTCCCTCACGTTCGGCCTGCACTTCCTCATGAATAGTTTGTTCAGGTATCCGCCCTGTATGCGATTCTTTTACAGGTTCCTTTTCTAATTCTACTTCGTGTTTCTCTTCCCGAGTTTCTTGCTCAACCGTCTCGTCGATTTCGGGCTCTTCTATTTCAGAAGTCTGTTTATCTTCAACGTGTTCGGTCGAAGGTTCAGGTTCTTCCACTGTTTTGTGACTATCCTCCTCGGGTTCCGGTTCTCGCTTTTTCAAAGGCTTGTAATCCGGTTTGAGCGGAATGATCTTTGCGGTTGCGCCTTCGGAAAGCGGATGCGGTTTGCGTTCACGTTTCTTCGCAGCTTCCTCTTCTTCATCCTGTTTCTGTTTTTGTATTTCCAGTAGACGTTTTTCAACTTCAAGTTCGGTTTCACCGATTAATTCCTCAATCTCCCGTGGTTTGGGCAGTTCATTGATTGAATTCAAACCGAAATGCATCAGAAACCGGTCGGTCGTGGCGTACAGAAGCGGCCTTCCGGGGGTTTGTTCCCTCCCGACAATCGCAATGAGGTCTTTTTCAAGTAATGATCTAACGATGTAATCCGAATTTACACCCCGAATCGTTTCCAGTTCTACTTTAGTGATCGGTTGCTTGTATGCAATTATGGAGAGCGTTTCAAGCGCCGCCTGCGTTAGGCGTTTTCTCGATTGTTCTTTATGCAGCTTGCCGACATACACCGACACATCTCTGTTCGTTGCGAAGATATACCCGCCCGCTATCGCCTGTATCCGGTAGGGTCTGGCATAGCGTTCGTAGTCGTCGTTCAACTCATCTACGAGTGCCTGGAGCTTTTGCGGCGTCAATCCGGATGAACCCGGGGAACCGTTCGTCGATTCACCTTCGACTAAATCACGTAATTGTTTCGGCGTGATCGGTTCATCCGCCGCAAAGATCAATCCTTCGACAATATGTTTTATTGATGTATCTGTTTGATTATCCATACTCACGAAACTCACGACGCTTTCTTTAGAATGACAAAATCTTCATACGGGGTTGATTGCTCTAAAGAAATCTGATTTGCCCGGACCATTTCCAGAAGTGCTATGAATGTCACAACTATTTCGATTCGTCGCATATTGGAGATAAGCCGGTAAAATCCGATCTTCCCTTCTTTTCCTATCCGGTTTCGAATTAAATCCATTTGTTCCTCAACCGTAACGGGCACTTTCTCAATGTCGTGATGCCTGATCCTGGGCATCTTGTCGATAGCGCGTTTAAATGCCGAGATCAAATCGAAAAGCGTAACGTTCTTCATTATATGTTCGTCATCATCGTCTTCGAACTCGCGTTCGTCGTACTGAAAGTTTGTCCGGTTGAAATGTTTGGTTTGACGCGATTCCAAGCGTGCAAGCTTGTACGACATCTCCTTATAACGCTTGTACTCAAGCAATCGCCGGACGAGATCGGCGCGCGGGTCTTCTTCCTCATCCTCATCGTTCTCATCCCGCGGCAGGAGCATTCGCGCCTTAATCTGCATTAATGTTGACGCCATGACAATGAAATCGCCGGCAATATCAAGATCGAGTATGCGCATGATCTGGATGTAATCAAAAAACTCCTTCGTTATCCGCGCGATCGGTATGTCATAGACATCGAGCTCATCCCGTCGTACGAAAAACAAAAGCAGGTCGAAGGGACCTTCAAAATCCTGGAGTTTGATTTTATACATAGTCACTCGTCTAATTGTTTGATGACCTTCATTGTCACCGGAAGTTATAACCACTATAACTGTATAGTTATTAGTTATCGGTTAATTGTTACTGGTTTCTCGATCTCTTATTCCTATTAACCTCCCGATTTGTATCGGGGCTAATAACTATTAACAGATGTACAAGAATAAATTCTCAATCACCAACAATCCCGATATTCATCGCTTTACGAACATCGTGCATTGTTTCCTGCGCTTTCGCCCTGGCTTTAGATTCACCGTCGTGCAGTACATCCTTTACTTCGGAAATATTATTTTCATAATGCAAACGTTTCTCCCGCATCGGCGCAAGCGATTCGATAACCTTCTCCGCACAGCGCGCTTTACATTCGACGCACCCGAGCGCTCCCGATTCACATCCCGTTCTCACGTCGGGCACTTCTTCCCGATTGAATTTATTGTGATACGTAAACACAAGACAGATATCCGGACGTCCCGGATCATTTTTTCTGATCTTTTGCGGGTCGGTGACCGCCGTACGCATTTTCTTTTTAATTTCGTCGGGCGAATCGGCGAGCAGAATCGTATTACCGGCCGATTTGCTCATCCGCTTACCGTCAAGTCCGGGTAATCTGGCAAACTTCGTTAAACGTCCCTCCGGTTCGGGAAAAACTTCGGCGTATAGTGTATTGAATCTGCGTGCAAGCTCGCGAGTTATTTCAATATGCGGCATCTGATCTTCACCCACAGGGACAACTTCACCCTTGTATAATAATATGTCTGCCGCTTGCAGCACCGGATATCCGAGATGACCGTATGCGATAGTATCGAGCTTCAGGTCGCGCACCTGTTCTTTTAACGTCGGATTCCGTTCGAGCCTGGCTGTAGTAATGAGCATCGAAAAAAGTAAATGCAATTCCGCATGTTCTTTTACCTGCGATTGCCTGAACATCGGACTTACGTGAGGATCGATTCCGGCTGCGAGCCAGTCGATCACCATATCAATCGTGTACTCGGTAATCTTCGACGAATCGGGATTTGTCGTTAACGCGTGATAATCGGCAACGAGGTGATAATTTTGAAATTCCGCCTGGAGTTGTACCCAGTTTTCAAGTGCACCGACAAGGTGGCCGAGATGAAGTTTTCCGGTGGGGCGCATGCCGGATAGGATAATCCGCTTCGCTTGCGTCGCTTGAGTCGTCATAATATCCTGCGATAATGAGAGAATCTATGTTCGGCTTTGCCTTTACATGTAGAGGTACGGTTTCCATCTATCATCCACCTTGCCGACAAAGTGCCTGATGAACATCACGTGATTCGGACGCACCGGCTTCGTCCGCAACTGCATGTTTGATTCCTCGGGTGTCCGGTCTCCTTTCTTGTTATTGCATTTTACACATGCCGTTACAAGATTTTCCCATGTATCATCTCCGCCTCGCGCCTTCGGAACAACGTGATCTACCGTTAACGGAACATTGGATTTCCCGCAATACTGACATGAGTTCCGGTCTCTCCTGATAATATTTTTTCTGGAGAGAATAATTTTCTTGATCGGAACGCGTACATACAGGGACAACCGTACAATGCTCGGAAAAGGCATTGAAGACGATACCGAGCGAACGACTTTTGAATCATGTGCTTCGATGAGTTCAGCCTTGCCCAGAAAGAGCAAAATGACTGCTTTCTTCACCGTGCAGATGCTCATCGGTCGATAATCGTGATTAAGAATGAGCACCTTGCCGTTCAACCTCCCGTTTACTCTATGTCTGCCATCTGGACTATTGAAGACAAATCTCCTCCGTTAAGTGATAAAGGTTCACTTCTGTTTATTAAAGACAAAATATGATTAAATATAGAAATATAGCACAAATTAGCGGTTTTGTCAATAAATATGCAAAATCGTATAGATTTTTGTTTTACGGTCCGGAAGCTCAACCAACCTGCAAATCACCGCTTCCAATCTCTTTCTTTTTATAACGTTCGAGGATTTCCTCCATTGAATCGCCGCCATACTTCTCTAAAAATGCATTTGCCAGCACTGGAGTGACGACCGCTTCACCGATAACCGAACATGCGGGTACGGCACAGAAATCCGAACGTTCACGCCGGGCATCGACCGCCTTGCCCGTGCGTAGGTCAACCGTATGAAGCGGCTGCATTAATGTCGCTATAGGCTTCATAAATCCGCGAATGACGATATTTTCACCGACGGTAATACCGCCTTCGATCCCTCCGGATCTGTTTGTTTTTCTCCTCACGGTTCCCTCTTCACCCGGATACATTTCATCGTGTACTTTGGATCCCGGTTTTCCGGCATTTTCAATCCCGTCACCAATCTCCACCGCTTTAACCGCGGGAATAGACATTATCGCCTGTGAAATTTGCGCCTCGATTTTTCGATCGTAATGTACGTGGCTCCCCAGACCGGCGGGGACTCCTGTTACAAGCACTTCGAACACGCCGCCGAGTGTATTCCCTTCTTTCTTTATTTTTTTAATTGCATCAATGGCGCTATTACTCACATCCGGTGAAAGTATCCGAACTTCCGATTTATCAGCTTCTTCTGTGACCTTATACGCACCACAGCTCGCACGGGTCCATTCACTTATCTTTGCATCGATTTCTTTACGTGATTTATAAGAAGCAGAACCGATGCGAATAACGTGGCTGCCGATAAAAATACCCATATCCTCAAGAAACTTACGGATGATCGTACACAGCGCAACCCGCATTGCCGTCTCACGTGCGCTTGCTCTCTCGATGGCATTCCGTACATCGTCGTATCTGTATTTTTTCGATGCACTGTAGTCTGCGTG
>PWJF01000371.1 GCA_003560935.1 Ignavibacteriales bacterium | reverse complement strand
GTTCGCTCCGTATTGACCGCTCGCTTGCGGTCCACGTAGAATTTCTATACGGGATAGATTGTCGGTCACGAACGTTTCCCAGAAAATACCATCCACCGGAATACCGTCCACATTTATCCTGACGTAATCTGTCGGATTGTGGAACGAACCGACACCGCGAAACTGTAAATGTCCGGAACCGCTTCCCGATCCATATTCAAAGAAGGTAATACCCGCTACCCGTGTCCGGAGAACCTGCCCGACTCCGGATCGCCCGGGTTCCGAAATCTCATCTTGAGTAATATTTGTTCCGGAAACACCCAAGCCGCCGTCATGGGTAGAATATCCCCGATCTTCGATATATATATCGCCGAAATTAAATATTGCCGGGTTCAATAATAACGATTCATAGATTGCATCGTCGTGCGAGACATATACTTCCTGCTTTACGGTTTCATATGCAACATGACTTGCTCGAAGTGTGTAACGTCCAACCGGTAAGTTTCGGATTCTGAATTGTCCTTCATTATTGGTTATTGTACCGAGTTGAAGTTCTTCGACATAAATATTCACCCGTGGTATCGGGTTCCCTGTTTGGTGGTCAAGCACTCTGCCGACAACACCGCTATTGGTTGTATATTCACCGATACGCGGCACGAGAACTATTCTTCCGGAAGATGAGAGCATAATCTCAAGACCGGAGCCGGATATAATTTTTTGTAAAGCTGCTATAGGAGGTTCAAAAAATATTACTGTAGTAACGGGTTGGTTAAGTTTTTCCTCGCTCATGCTGTAGACAAGAATGATTCCCGTTTGTTCGGTAAACGCAGCAAGAGCTTCTCGTAGAGGCGTATTATCGAATGTAAGCGCGACTGTTTCGATTATTTCAGGACGTACCTCACCCGCTCCGAAGATTTTTAAATAAAAGGGATTTTGCGCGTATCCATGTGACGGCGCAATGAGAGTACAAACGAACGCAATCTGAAAAATAGTAATTAAACGAAACGACAAATTCACCGTTCCTCCTCGACGAAGTTCAATACATGTAATCTGTATGTATTAAACGGATGTATATCGGTGAAGCGTTAGTTTTCGTTATCATTCAGGTTGATACAATATGTATATATTTTCTTCCTGACGATAGCGAAGATTTGCTGACCAGCAAATTTCGTTAAGTATTTGCATGAGAGGTTCTTGGCCGAACTCACCGGTTACCCGGATATCTTCAAGGGTCGCACCATGAAGATCGATTCTTACATTGTACGCTCGCTCGAGATTTCGAATAACATCACTGAGCGGAGTTTGTTCAAATACGAATCGTCCTTTTCGCCACGATAAATACTTATCAATGTCGATCGGTGACGGTTCAAGAGCAGGAGTATTTTTTTGTTTCAGACTCCTGTGTCCCGCAGGGATTTGAACAATAGTATCAATGTCTTCATCCGGTAAGCTACGTAATGCAACAACACCCGTTTCAACTGCTACCTCAACCTCTTCACCACGGGCATGTACATTAAAAGCCGTACCGATAACCTGTACCACACCTGCATCGGTTAGTACCTCGAACCTCTCGGGTACTTTACTTATGCTAAAATAAGCTTCTCCGGACAAATATACAAGTCTTGGATCCAGCTTATCGTTATTCGGCACAATCTGTAGCTTGGTTTCGGTATTGAGTTGGACATAGATATGATCTGTAAGTTGGATTTCAATTCTCTCTCCACGCTCCGTAGTGTAGAACATGGATTCATATGAAACTGATGTGACAACGGGCACATCGTCCTGGGTAGAATAATAGAACCATATACCTGCGCTTATCATCAGAAGGACTGCCGCTGCAACCCTGTAAATCCAAGAAAATGAAAGGGTTGTGTGATAATCTGTACTTTGATCTTCAATCGTATTGGAGATAACACGGGTCTCCAAATCCTCCGAGGGTTGGGGAACTGAGTTGAGAACCCTCCACACACTATCAGAGCGTTTTTGGAACTGATCCCTGGAATCGCTATTTTTTCCCCGAATTGCCATAAATATATGATTACTTTTAGTAAGGGTTGTTATATTAATAGATACATTGAGAGTTATAAATCCCCTATTCATTTTCGATATAATGTCTTAATTTTTGGTATAAAATGGCAACCGCGCGTTGAATTTGATTCCCAACGGTTTTTACCGATATATTTAATTCGTTTGCGATATCTTTTTGACTTATCCCCTCAAACCGATGCATGCGGAAGATAAGACCACATCTTTCCGGCAATGCTTGCAGTGCATCAACTACATCCTTTTCCATGAGTGTACTTTCGATTCGTGCAGCTGACTGAATATCAACCGCAGTTGCAATTGCATCTTCAAATTCTTTGCGTGCAGGAATATTCAAACTGCTGCCCGTAACAGGCCTTTGTTTCTGAATATATCGCAAACACCTGTTTTTTATAGATTTCAACAAATACCCTTGCAATGTATCATTTGGATGCCAGGTTTTCCGTTTCGACCATATCTCTGTAAAAAGATCCTGTACAATATCCTCAGCCATATGCCGATCCCCCAGGTACTGCCAGGCATAGTAGTACAACCGTTTCGTATAGTGGTATACTAATTCCTGAAACGCTTCCTCACTTCCCTTATTAATAAGGTTGATGATACGAGCTTCACCTTCTTTGGACGGCAGCTTATTAAAGTTCAACATAGTACCCGCAAATTACTAGTAGGTTATTCCCTAATTAAGATAATCCTAATTATCGAAAAAAGTCAATGATTCGTTAATAGATTCCACGGACGCTGCCTCGTTTAGTCACTTTCAGGTCACGGAGATGTGACGCTTTAACACGAACCTCAAATCGATAATGCTGGTTAAATCCGGTCGGTACCCAGCTAAAGTACATCTCCCAACAATGCAAGTCGCGTGTAATAGTAATAGCCGGTTGGGTAAATTCATCCTGAAATATATCGTACCCGCCGGATGCCCGGATGTGCCACTTCTCAGTAAGATTTATATTAACGTTCGCCCTAATGGTCGATCGTCTCCTTATAGTGCGAGGATCGCGCTGATTGTATCCAAAGTCCCACGTTAACGAAATATCCCACGGCACACCAACCGCCGGGCGGTGATGATAATCATAATAACGAATATCATTGGCGTATGGATTCATCGGATACACAAGATCCTGAAAGTCGTACGGTAATCGTGCACTGTTTGAACCTCCCCGTAGTGATGTGCTCATGCTTATCCTGAAATCCTGAAATCTCAACAGTGAACCGGTCTCATCAAATTGAAACCGGTTGACGGTTCTTCCAACTTCTCGGTCGAACGCATAGACCGAGAACGAAGCCCCGCCGCTAAATGAAAAATTGCCGATGGAGGTTCTGAAATTTGCCGAGATATCGCTAAACCGCAAACTATCAGCCACTAAGTTATAGCCGGTCGAAAAATTCAAATTCAGCAATTGGTATCTTCGCTCATCCTCAGTCGTATCGGCAGGCTGGGTCTTCATTTCAAACAAATTCCCGACCGAAAGGCTTATCATCTGTTGTTCACCGCGCGGCGCTCCTGAGAAGGGCTGTCTTTCATATCGATTATATTTAATTCTCTCCCCGGTCTCCGGATTTTCGAAATAATCATAATATCCCCACCACGTTGATGAGAAATCAGGACGGTAGTTGTATGAAATATTCGGCGTGACGGTATGTCTGATTCCGGTTACAGGTCCAATTCGAGGTTGAAAAATACCATAGATGGTTGTCTGAAAACTAATACCGGTAGTAAAATGCCGGACCGGAAAGAATCCTCGCTCTGTCCGTGTCGCTTCTGCGCTGTCCGCTTCATCCCAATACCGTTCGATTCGTTCTGTAAACCAGACCTCATTATATCTGATATTCGGCGTATATGTAATAAAACCCTCTCGCTGCGAGGCCGATATGTTTACAGCGTGTGTTGCACCGGACCGATAATCGGTTACAAGTGATGTGTCCTGTTCCTCGATCTGCAGTGTTGTGGTAATAAAATTCTGTGCATTACCTGAATAGGTATACCCGATCAGCTCATACCATCTATAGGGTTGACCCGGACGCCGGGATCGCGAATCACCACGGAAAGGATACGAAGTAGTTCTATTAAATGAGATATTAGGTAATATCCAGCGTACCTCATCGGTACGTATATTGTGATCGCGATTCACATTGACTGTCATGCTATTATTCGTACCCTCCCAGCGTTTCGAGTACGTCGCATTGGAAACAATATTTTGTGTAAGTAATTGATCGAAGTCAAGACTGGTTGCTTGATAATACTGTCCCGTCATATAATTAAAGTTCACATCAATACGCGAGGTCGGGTCGATCTCCTGGCTGTGTCGTACAAAGAGCCGGTAATCGCGCTGCTCGGTCCGCTGCGGATCGTCACGCTCGCCGCTGTACGTGTAACTTGTCGATGCATTGATAGCGCCGCTGAACCGGTATCTCAAATTATATGCGAGATCCGCATCGAGCTTCCAGCCGCCTTTGGTATACCAATCGGCGGTTGTGGCTAAATCCATGTAATCGTTTATAGCCCAATAATAGCCAAGATTGGTAAGAAAACGCCCCCTATCTGCTGACTCTCCGAATGTGGGAGTTATAAAACCCGATCTTCTACCGCTTTGTGCCGGAAATACTCCAAACGGAATAACAAAGACCGGGACATCCATTATATAGAGATATATAGGCGCCGCCGATACACTGCTTTTAGGAACGACCCGCATACGCGGGCTGT
>PWJF01000431.1 GCA_003560935.1 Ignavibacteriales bacterium | reverse complement strand
TGCCGGTGAGCTTGTTACTAAATGGATAACCAAGGCAGAAAACGATTTCAAAATCGGTACCGGCGAAATGAAGACAGAGAACCCCGTCACCGATATGGTATGCTTTCATATGCAGCAATGCGCCGAAAAATACTTAAAAGCATTTCTGGTGTTTAACAAGAAACCGTTCAGGAAGACACATATTATCGCAGAACTTATTGAATTGTGTCAAGAGATTGATGATGATTTTAAGCAAATGTATGATTTAGAGGCAGACAGCTTGACAATCTACGCAACTGAAGCCCGTTACCCTGATGAGTTTTATTTTCCTACTAAAGAGGAAACAACGAAATGCATAAATATCGCAAAAGAAGTAAAAACCTTTGTGTTGAACAAACTTAGCTCTGCAGGTTACAAAACTGAATAAGAATTAAAATGAACGAAACTCCTCATACCGCCGCTCCAGGAGCTCCGGATCCGGTGAGAGACTCTGCGGCGAGGGGAGGATGATCGTCTTTCCGTTGAGATCTTTCAAACCGTGGATCAGCATTGGGCCATCCTCTTCATCGAGGACGTCTTTGCGGACTTCGATGGCATAATCCGGACGTATTCCGATAAAGTATTTATCAAATGCGGCGTGGTGGAGTTTGCAGAGGGAGATTCCGTTATTAACAAGCGGCATTCCTTCCGGTTTTGCGTCGGGGATGATATGGGCGGCGTCGGGTAATTCGGGATGTTTAAGCTTACAATAGCCACCCTTTCACATAAATCTTACTCCAAGATCCCGGAGCATTTGAAATGTGTCAACGTATCGAACATCAAATTCTCTGCAAACATTCGGAATAGGGACCCTATTTCTTGCATCGGGATGGTATTCTTCATGAGTAACAATAACACAATTTTTTGCTTTGGCATATGCAACCAGCCAACCATCTACACCGCTTGCGAATTGAGCTTTTGCTGCGTCATAAAACTGATCATTTCCCTGAACCCACTCCATCATCTCTCCGAATTGTTGAATTACCTCCTGTTGATCGGTCGAATCAAATGCATCGGTCATGTTACCCCTTTTAATCCAATCTGCAAGTTCGTCATTCCCCCTCTCCAACTCTTGTTTTATCTTATCTATACTTTTAATACGACCTCGTGCTGCATGATGAACGAGACCGTTCCAAAAGGCGGGAGCAACATCAAACGCATAGTACCGTCGTGCGGCTTCAATAAATACATTGGCGTCCAATACGTACACGGGATCGCCGGTCACGCGGGAGATTCTCCATATAGTTTTTGGATATATTGATCGAAGGTCTTACCGTATAACCCCGTCAATTTATATGCATCGTAATAGCTTAGTTTGCTCTCCTTTACTGCACGTATTACCGCATCGGCAAATCGTCGACCGACACGCATGTTTTGAGACGCATAGAAATCACCGCCATCGGTTGTTTTTTGTATCCTACGCCGTTCATCATTCATATAGTCACGGTAAAATTCGAAAAACTCCTCTCTGCCGATCAGTGCTAAATCCAAAGATCTGCGTGCGGCAACGAGTGCGCTTACTTTAAATCGTCGTGCGATTGCCTGGAAAGATTCATCATCGGAACGTGCAGTCTGCCATGCATCACGCATTAGATCGGCGGGGACTAATAGTTCGGCGGCAACCTTATCGCACGCTTTTTCTGTTGGATCATCTGCGGGCTGAAGTTGGCGAAGATCAAAAGCCGCGCTGCGTCCGAACCAGATATGTGCAATTTCATGAGCAAGTGTAAACATCTGAGCGGCCTTGCTGTCGGCAGCGTTTACGAATATAAGCGGTGCATATTCATCCGCAAGCACAAATCCTCGAAACTCTTGCACACTCAACTTCCTGTGCGTATTATTACCTACTATTCCGTTTGCGACAACAAGTATTCCCGACTCTTCGATTACGTTACGTAAATGTTGTAACGCATCCGTCCAGGTACTATGTTGAGCAGCCCATTCATTACCGAGATCGAGTACACGCCTGATATCGTTTGCTATATTCAGAGGGTTGTCACTGCGGGATGCAGATCCGTAAAAAGGCAACGGAGATTGCCCCTGATCGATAAGAAACTCACGCATCCATGCCTGCCGCTGCTGCATTGTATAAAGTGTATCGAGCAGCTCGGGACTTGGACTTTGAGCAGGTTGATCCTCTATAGTACGAAAGTGCGGAATCGGAAGTCGTTCCTCCGGTGGTTCAGATAGGAAAAAATATCCGACTGGTGTACGCGTTTTTCGGGCAAATTGTTCAATCTGCCGCAATGTCGGTTGAACGCTCCCCTCTAACCATTGATGTAACTTCGGAAATCTCCTTTCAAGAGATTCTTCCGACAATCCGGAGCGCTCCCGTGCCCATATGAGTAGATTCCTATTTATCGATAAACGTGCCATATAATAATAATAATTAATTTTATTGAGATTCGAAAAATATTTTGTCGCTTTTAATTAAAATCTTTTTTTATCAATCCGCCTCAGCTTGCTTTATATCCACATCAAGCAACCCCAGCGGCATAAGAATATTTTTCATTGCATTCAAGTGATCCAATGCGTTCTGCAGATCATCCACGCTGAAGTAACCGACATCATTACGAAAATCTTCACCCAGAGTGGATATCTAACACCGGAAAATATCGAGTTCGTTTTCTGTTGTTACGATATTATCTTTTTGAATTGATTCGTTACCTCTGAATCGTTCTAAATAGCAGAGTCTATGCTTTATCTTTTAGAATAGAGCAGCGTTGTCACTTCACTAAACATACACGATATAATGAAATGCAATAATATTCCATTATGTGTGGACAATAATCACTTTAAGACCCTATAAAAATATACACCCGAATAATTAGCTCGGAGTGTTTTCCCGTCTATTACAGTATCGAAACGAAGGCGCTCAGCCGTCGGCTCATCACCGATACCAAACAGATCGGGTTCTATTTCCGACAACAGAATTTCAAATCCCGATGGATGTACAATATACAGTTCACCTTTCCTGAGAAAGATCCGGAAATTGTTAGTCCAGGGATTCTGTGTACGGTAATGTCCCGGATAAAAATTCCACCGGTCGGGATATTCAAATGTAATCGGACCGTCATATTCATCGCCGGTATACCATTCCGGTCCGTACGAAACTTCGCGTACACCGTTATCATCCCTCGTAAAGGTAAAGAAATAAACATTGAAGCCGGGATGGTTTGCATAAAACCGGTCTCCTCCCCGGTGTTCAAGCTGCACTTTTAGATCATTGCGAATCAGGTAGAGTGAGCTATTTACCGCTTCAAACCGAATCTCTTCTCCGCCGGGTGATACAAAAGTTCCCTCATATTCATTCGCATTATCAATTACCGAAAGGCCCCTCACATCAGGCAACGATGGAAGCACATTACCGGCAGAGGCAGCATACACTGCATCGAGGGCAAACTGCGCTGCACTGCCCGGATCTCCCGGACCGTTCACTGCTGCAAACACTCCAATGCCTTTTGTTATATCAACAATCATCATAGCGCGGTACCCTACCATACCGCCGCCGTGACTTATAATAGTTCTGCCGTCTTCTCTCTCGCTTATTCGAACGCCGTATCCGTAAAACTCCTTTCCTTCCTCATCAAGCCGTATTTCGTGTCCGGTAAATGCATTGAATCCACCCGTGGTTAAAATCTCACTTCCGGGAGCATTACCGCGGTTTAGAATCATCCTCATATACTTTGCCATGTCCTCCGCTGTAGATGCAATTGAGCCGTCGGCTGCAGTGTATTCAAAAAATGCAGCTTCGACAAGAGGATGATCGGGGTGAGACGGTCGGTCGTCATATAGATAGGTATATCCGGCAGCAAGGCGCGGACGTATATCGTTGATTATAACCGGCGCCGTATCATCCATTCCGAGCGGTTCAAGTATTGATGTTTGTATAATGCGGGAATACTTTTTTTCGAGAACGGATTCAAGCAATACACCCAGCGTTTGATATCCTATATTTGAATACGAATACCGCTCACCCGGCGGTGCTGCGGTTATTCTTTCCCGAAGTGCATACGCGGAATACCACGAGGGCGGGATATCATCTCTATCACGGGGAATTCCCGCTGTATGTGCGGCAAGATGTCTGGCTGTTATTGGATCATAGTCCGTACGGATAGAAAACCACGGCAGGTATTCCGTCAGCGGTGCATCGACATCGATAATTCCTTCTTCATATAGTTGCAGCAACGCTATGCTTGTAAACGACTTGGATATTGACCCTATTTGAAAAATCGTGGAGGCAGATACAGGCGAGCGTGTTTTAACATCCTCATACCCGTATGCCGACGTGTGCATTATGTTTTCGGGGTCTGTAACAATGAGCACCATTCCGGGAGTATTGTGCTGCTCGTTTAGTTGCACAACATACCGGTCGATAAGATCGTATGCCCGATGAAGCTCATCCCGCTCAATGTCACAGTTGACAAAGGTGAATATTAAAAATGGTAGTATTAAAATTATGCGATTCATAATAAATAATGTAAACATGATTGGGATTAAAAACAATATTACTCAGTTTCCATACTCCGCATTAGTATTAGCTAATATTCTCCCCCCCGCTTGCATCACATCCACATCCAACAACCCCAGCGGTATAAGAATATCTTTCATTGCGTTCAAGTGATCCAATGCATTTTGCAGATCATCCACGCTAAAGTAACCGACAGCATTGCGAAAATCTTCACCCAGGGTGGATATCTCGCGGCGGAAGATGTCGAGTTCATT
>PWJF01000166.1 GCA_003560935.1 Ignavibacteriales bacterium | reverse complement strand
CCCGTTGGCCCGGAAGTACTCGGCAGATTATTCGATGTAACCGGCCGGGCCATCGACGGACTTGAACCGCCGAAAACCGATAAGCGGTATCCGATTCATCGTCCCGCACCTGAATTCCAGGATCTCAGTCCAAAGAAAGAAATGTTCGAAACAGGTATCAAGGTTCTCGATCTTATCGAACCGTATTCGCGCGGCGGTAAAACAGGTTTGTTCGGCGGAGCGGGTGTCGGAAAAACAGTGTTGATTCTCGAATTGATACATAATATCGCGATCCACCATGGCGGTTACTCCGTGTTCGGTGGTGTGGGTGAACGAACCCGCGAAGGTAACGACTTGTGGCTTGAGATGAGTGAATCCGGTGTACTTGATAAAACCGCTCTTGTGTTCGGACAAATGAACGAACCGCCGGGTGCGCGTCTGCGGGTGGGTCTTACCGCATTAACTATGGCTGAATATTTCCGCGACGATGAAGGAAAAGACGTGCTGCTCTTTATCGATAACATCTTCCGTTTCGTTCAGGCAGGATCCGAGGTGTCGGCATTACTCGGTCGAATGCCCTCGGCGGTCGGTTACCAGCCGACGCTCGGCACCGAAATGGGTGCACTGCAGGAGCGTATTACTTCTACAAAGAAAGGATCAATAACATCGGTGCAAGCGATATATGTCCCTGCCGACGACTTAACGGATCCCGCGCCTGCAACAACATTCTCTCACCTTGATGCGACGACCGTATTAAGCCGGCAGATCGCAGAGCTTGGCATTTACCCGGCAGTCGATCCGCTCGATTCGACATCACGTATTATGGAACCGGGTGTACTTGGTGATGAACATTACGATGTCGCAAGACGCGTCAAAGAAATCTTGCAGACATACAAAGACTTACAGGACATCATTAACATCCTCGGTATTGACGAACTTTCGGATGAAGATAAACTCTCGGTTGTGCGTGCGCGTAAAATACAACGTTTCCTCTCACAACCGTTCTTTGTTGCCGAGCAATTCACCGGTTATGAAGGAAGATATGTGAAGCTGGAAGATACCATTGCCGGCTTCAAGGCGATTATCGACGGTGAAGTGGATGATTTACCCGAAGGTGCTTTTTTGATGGTCGGTACGATCGATGAGGCACAAGAAAAAGCGAAAAAGATGCAGGCAGCATAATGAAAGATAAAAATTACAAACTTGATATTATTGCTCCTGACCGTATTTTATACAAAGGTATGGTACGCAGTTTTTCTGCACCGGGAGAAATAGGAGCATTTCAGATTCTGTATAATCATGCTCCATTGCTGACGTCGCTTGTTCCAGGTGAGATGAAGTTTACCGACGATCAGGGAAATACCGTTTATTATGCAACCAGCGGCGGCTTTGTTGAAGTTCGTGATAATCGTGTCCTTGCGCTCGTCGATACCGCAGAAAAAGCTGATGAAATAGATGTCGGGCGTGCGAAGAAATCACGCGATCGTGCAATCGAACGTATTAAAACACGGAAAACAGATCTGGATATAGAGCGAGCCGGCAGATCGCTTGAACGTGCGAATAATAGATTGAAAGTCGCTCAACGAGCTCATGAAAGCGTATCTGTGTCATGATTATGAGCACTGACACTATTCCAATTAGTTGCGGGAGTTTTACCAGTACTCAGAACTACTAATTGATGCGAGGAAAAAGCATGGCTACAACATACGGCATAATAATGGCGGGTGGTGTTGGTGCGCGTTTTTGGCCGTTAAGCAGAGAACGAAAACCAAAACAGTTTCTTTCTATATTCGATAAAGAATCATTGATTCAGATGACCTTTAACCGTTTGCGAAAGGTCGTCGATAAAAAAAATATATTTGTTGTCGCCAATGCAATGCAGCAGAATGCTGTCATTGAACATCTACCCGATCTCCCCGAAGAAAATCTTATTCTTGAACCCATAGGGCGTAATACGGCACCCTGCATCGGTCTTGCCGCTATTCATATCAAACATCGCGATCCGGATGCCATGATGATCATTGTGCCTGCGGATCATATTATTCAGGATGTCGATGAGTTTACCCGGGTGTTGACAAATGCGGTAGATGTTGCAAACGAAACCGGTGATCTGATAACGATCGGTATCAAACCGACGCGTCCTGAAACAGGGTACGGATATATTCAATATATTGAAGAAAGCGAAAAGAAAAATCCATATGCAGAAAAAGGGGCGTATCGTGTAAAAACCTTTGCAGAGAAGCCTAATCTTTCCACTGCTGAACGATTTCTCGAAAGCGGCGACTTCCTCTGGAACAGCGGAATGTTCATCTGGAAGATAGATACGATTTTACATGAAATACATGAGCGGCTTCCTGAATTGCACGATGGATTGAATACCATTAACAAAACGATAAATACCGGTGACTATGATGCAACAGTTGATCAGGTATATCGCATGATCAGAAGCATTTCAATCGATTATGGTGTGATGGAAAAAGCCGAACGAGTATACGTCCTTCGGGGAGAATTCGGATGGAGTGACGTCGGTTCATGGGATGAAGTGTACCGCGTCAACAGCAAGGACAAACACGGCAACGCAATTCACGGCCGCGTTGTTACGCGCAACAGTCATAATAATTTATTACATTCAAGCAAACGAACTATCGCAACATACGGTGTCGATGATCTGATAGTTGTGGAAACCGATGATGCAATACTTGTTTGCAAGAGGGGTGAATCGCAGGATGTTAAAGAAGTAGTCGACTTTATCCGGCGAAAACATGTTGATGATTTACTTTAATATAATAAGGGGGCGATCATGATCAGTCGTTTTGTAATCTCGGTCTGTATGTTGTTGTTCGTGATGCATTTATACGGTTGTACCGCAAGTCCGAGATTCGGTACGACGGAGGGTGCACCCGGTGGACCGTCTCCGTCAGAATACCGGGGTCGTACTCCCGTGCTAATGGTTGAGGGAGTTGCTTCGTATTATGCACATGATTTTCACGGACGGCAGACGGCGAATGGTGAAATTTACGATATGCATGCAATGACCGCTGCACATAAATCGTTTCCGTTCGATACAATCATCAGGGTGCATAATCTGTCGAATGACAAGTCGATCGTCATTCGTATTAATGACCGGGGCCCATTTGTTGAAGGACGTATAATAGATTTGTCGCTCGGGGCAGCACGCAAGATAGATATGATCGATAGCGGCACCGTGCGTGTCCGGCTTGAGGTACTCGAGTGGGGCAAATAATATCCTATAAATCTATGCCAAAGAACCTCATTACTGAACAAACCATAAACGATGCACACGGAAAAGATTGCAGAGTTCTGTATATCAATGAGAATGATATCGTAACTCCAGCGGCACGCGACCGGGCGAAACAATTGCGCATCGAACTTTCAACCGGAAAACAGCCGGAAGAAAAGCCGGCTCGAAAAAACGAACCGGAGAAAGAAAAAGGGGGCACGGTAGTCATCGGATCGGACCACGGCGGTTATGCTATGAAAACCGAACTTATTTCGTTTATCGGTGAACTGGGTTACGAGGTCATGGATATAGGTACCTATTCGGAAGAGCCATGCGACTACCCTGACTTTGCATATGCTGTAGCATACTCTGTTTCGAAAGGCGAAGCATGGCGCGGTATCATGATCGACGGTGCCGGAATCGGTTCAAGCATGGCGGCGAACAAAGTGCCGGGGGTGCGTGCAGCATGTTGCTATAACGAATTCACTGCCCGGAATAGCCGTGAACATAACGATGCGAATGTGCTGACTCTTGGAAGCAGAGGAGTTGGAATTGAAATCGCAAAGTCTGTCGTAGCTATTTTTCTGAGTACATGGTTCGGCGGCGGACGTCATAAAAAACGAGTCGAAAAAATCATGGATATAGAGACAAGATTTGTCCGGTAGATTAATAAAATCCCCAAAAAGGAGGTATTCCTTATGCCCGATTGTATTTTTTGTGAGATAGTTAATAAACGAATGAAAAGCGAGATGATTCATGAAGATGAGGAACTTGTTGCATTTAAAGATATTAATCCACAGGCGCCGGTACATGTGCTGGTTGTACCGCGAAAACACATTGATTCGGTTAACGTGGTCACATTGGATGATATGATATTGATGGGCAAATTGGTACTTGTTGCGAAGGAAATTGCCGAAAAAAACAATATTGATGGGGATGGATACCGCCTTGTGATAAATAATGGCGTAAATGGCGGTCAGACGGTTCCTCATCTGCATTTACACATTCTGGGCGGCAGGCGGATGACCTGGCCTCCGGGTTAAATCTTGATTTTTTCATATATTAGCTCTATATTTATTCAAATTTAATACCGGTATAAAACAACATAAAGGTGTGCCTATTAGTCGTTCGTTAAAAGTTAATTAATGATCTGTTGGGATGTCTTTTTTATAAGGTAAATTTGTCTTTTAACGAACATATCAGACTGATGGGTGCATTCTATCAAAGAGCGGCCGAATGTAGTCAACTTCCATATGAAAGAACACATTCGGTTTTTTATTATATGCGACTATTTATAGCTGCATCGTTGGTTTTCGTCGTTTTTTCGGCAACATCTTTCACCCAGGGAAACGGGCACTCCAATACACTATATCCCGATATATCAATTCTTCAATCGGATGCACGCGGCATTACGCTTGAGTACCGGCTAACAGATTTACGCTACGACACCCTCTCGCTCGATAACCGCGAATATACCGATATATTATTCTTCGGAGCTCAATCTCCTGATCGCATATTCCCCGATCTTCCTGATCT
>PWJF01000134.1 GCA_003560935.1 Ignavibacteriales bacterium | reverse complement strand
GCCTGCCCGTGCGCACTCGGACTTGCCACACCGACGGCGATCATGGTCGGTACCGGTAAAGGCGCCGAGATGGGCATCCTTATTAAGAACAGCGAAGCGCTTGAAAAGGCAAAAGCCATTCATACGGTGATCTTCGATAAAACAGGTACTATCACTATCGGCAAACCGGTTGTTACGGATTTCAAAGTGTTCAACACAATGCTAAGCAAAGAAGATATAATAAAACTCACCGCATCGCTTGAGAATAAATCCGAACATCCGCTCGCAGATGCTGTTGTTAAGTTTGCTAAGCAGAAAATCGGCGAGCTTACGGAACCGGAGAGGTTCGATTCACACACCGGTCTCGGTGTGACGGGAACCGTCGACGGCAGGCAAATCGTTATCGGCAATGCATCGTTTCTGTCGTCACGATCGGTCGATATATCCGGCGCAGAATCTGCGGCTGTAAAATTACAATCGGAGGGAAAAACGGTTATCTACAGCGCGATCGACGGAGCCGTCGCCGCGGTGATCGGGATTGCCGATGTGATAAAAGATAATTCCAAACAGGCGGTACGGCAGTTGCACGAAATGGGACTCGAGGTGATCATGCTGACCGGCGATACTAAAACCACGGCAGAGGCGATAGCCCGTCAGGTCGGTATCGACGATTATCGAGCCGAAGTTATGCCCGATCAAAAGGCATCGATAGTACGCTCATATCAGGAAAAAGGAAAAACTGTGGCGATGGTCGGAGACGGCATCAACGACGCACCCGCGCTCGCGCAGGCAGATCTGGGCATTGCCATAGGCAGCGGCACGGATATAGCGATGGAGGCGTCGGATATTACATTGATGAAGGGCAATCTACAGGGAGTGGTGAATGCCATTACGATCTCCAGGAAAACATTTAAAACTATCAAGCAGAACTTGTTCTGGGCGTTTATTTACAACACGATCGGTATTCCGCTGGCGGCGTCCGGTTTATTGAATCCCATGTTTGCGGCGTTTGCCATGGCGATGAGTTCGGTGTCGGTGGTGAGTAATTCGTTGAGATTGAAACGGTTTACACCGGAAAAAATTAAAAATCGGGAAACGAGCGAAATCACAGATTTAAAATCAAATGAGATTTCTATGAGCAATCAAACAACATTCAAAGTAGAAGGTATGACGTGCGGGCACTGTGAGAGGGCGGTTGTGAAGGCGGTCAAGACACTCCCGGATGTTACGGATGCAACAGCATCACATGAAAACAAAAATGTCGTCATCACGCACGAAGGAGAATTGAATGAAGAAGAGGTGAAAAAGAAAGTCGCTGATGCGGGATATACCGTTACTGCCTGACTATCGGGAGGCAGAGAATGTCCGTAAAGGTTGTCGAAAAAGTGTTTAAGAATTGTCAAAACTCATTTTCTCCATTTGAATTTTTTCTCTCCGAGATTTTTACCTGAAGGAACATGATCCTCAATCACCGCATTCAGTTCCGCACCAAAGAGCAATACTGCAGCGGAAATATAGAAATACATCATTAAAACAATAACAGTGCCAATGCTGCCGTACACCGCGCTGTAATCGGCGAAATTCTGAATATAATAACCGAACCCCATCAATGCTGCAATCCATACAAGAACCGATAACACCGAACCCGGGGTTATGAACCGGATTTTTTGTTCGACATCCGGTGCAATATAGTACACGAACGCCACTGTAAGCATAAGCAGCGTCAGCGCTACAGGTACACGCAGCCATGTCCACAATGTAACTATAAACTGTTCCATGCCAATCTGTTGTGCAAGCCATTCCATTGCCTGCGGCCCCAGTACCATTAAAATTGCAGCCGCGATAAGCATACCTGCAATGCACAGTGTGTACAATATCGAAAGCGGATACAGTTTCCAGAACGGGCGTCCTTCTTTCACTTTGTAGACTACATTTAACGCATTAATGGTAACCCGCATGGCGCCGGACGCTACCCACAGCGCAACAATCAATCCCGCGGAGATCAACCCTCCGCGCGGTCGTTGCACTTCATCGATCACGCGTTCAACCTGAGCCATCGCTTCATCGGGAAGCAATACACCTGCCTGTTGGCGGATCCAATCATAAAATTGCATCAAATCCAACATACCGAGCATTGCGATGAGCATGATCAAGAAGGGGAAGATCGAAAAAAGAACCTGGAAGGCAAGTGCCGACGCATAGGTCAACATATCGTTTTCAAGATAGTATTTAACCGTACTTTTAAATAATGAAACGGGATCGAGACCCCGCAAACCGGATATTTTCATGATCGTTATTCCACAGATTTAAAGAATTCATCTATATGTTTCACGGCTTCCTCGAATTTAGCGTATCGCGCAACTCTCAACCTCGAATTACCATCTATCATAGCGGATAACTTTCTGTTTTCCTGTTCTTTGTATAAACAGAGAATCGGCTTGTTCAACGCTTCGGCTGTCGCTACTTCATACCCGACACCGGTCGACGGTGTAGAAACCTCCGCAACAACAACATCCGCCTGCCGGATCCATGATAGATCCCTCTCAAATATTTCTTCATCCGATAACCCTTCTTCTCCCTCACCTGTTACCCTCCCATCCCCCACGTGCTCCGTCAATACCTGACCGTGTTTTGACAGATAGCTGATCAAGCGGGAATATAATGCTTGGTCATCCCTTCCGCTGCGGATCGATCCGGCGAAATAAATTTTCTTTTTCATCCTTCCCGAATAATCTTTATGATCTTGTCTCTGTTATCTTTCATGGGTCAACCTTTAGAATGCTTTTTGCCATCATTCAAACAGATCAGTCGCCTGCTAAGAATATCGTTATTTTCCATTCTCCGTCTATCTTTTGAAAAAAGATACGGTAATCGATCGGGCTCCTCATAGACAAGCACGTTCTCATCGATAAACGGCAGAACCGGCAGTTCATCTGCAATCCGACCGGCTGAAGGGCATACAATAACGATAACAAGAAAAAGTAAAATGATCGTTTTTCTGTAATGCATAGCTAATTTTGAATAAGGGATATAAACAACAGGTGATTGAATAAATCCTAACTCATCTATCTCAAAATATTCTTCATACATAACAGGTGCTTCATATTTTAATTGATTTCATAAAATATTCAATTTCTTCTGTTGGACCAACAGTGTCACTCGAACATCCGATTAAAATTAACACCGATTTACCCGCATCGCCAGAATAATATACACGGCGTGGTTTGGGCGAACACAACAACTAAAAGGCTTTTAACAAGTGGGAGCCGTTGTGGCTCCGAGATTATACGCAACGGTTCTTGACTTTATGTAATACATTTGTTATAATAATAATAATATTTCTCATAAACATAATTATTTGAGTATTATATGAAAAAAACTTCCGTACGTCGTGTTGGAAACAGTCTCGGCATCACATTACCGAGAACTATTATCGAGAATTATCATCTCGATGAAGGTGTTGAATTACACATCATTGAAAGAGAAGATGGAATAATGCTCACACCGTTCGATCCGAAATTTGCCGAATGGGCTGAGTCTTACCAGAATACAAACAAGCGATATCGAAATACATTAAAACAGCTCGCTAAGTAATTGTACTGAGACATTTCCAATGCCGGTAAAATTCATCCCACCTGAAATAGTTCCTATTATTCACACAGACTTAATAAAACGCTACGGTGGACAACCCGGCCTCCGAGATCCTAAACTACTCGACTCTGCACTTGCACAACCTAAAATGAGCTTTGGGAGAAAATACGTCCACCGAACAATATTTAATAAAGCTGCCGCCTACGGATTCCACATCTGTAAAAATCATCCTTTCATTGATGGAAATAAACGACTTGCATTCGTACTTATGGATGTATTCTTACAGATGAACGGTTATCTACTCTCTGCAACTGAAGAAGACGCTTTTTCTACTATGGTAGAACTCGCCGAAGGTCGTCTTTCCAAGGAACGATTGTCAAATTGGCTCAAAGATCATTCTAAGAAACTTAAAAAGAAATAAACCGTTGCGCCCGTAGAGTAAAACAACAGCACACACGTGTACAGACCCTGTGAGCCCTGACCGTTTCTCTCTTTTCAGATGAGTGTCCCGTTCAAGCAGAACATTATCGTGCTTGATAGCTTTCATAATACACTGTCCTTTGTTTCTTTGGTTACATCATCCGGCAGAGACCCTCCCATTCATTCCGTTTTCACGGAACATCTTCTGTGGGAAGATATCAGGCGAGGGCTTTTCAGGTTCCGTTCGTTACGAGGCTACCTTTTCGCCTGGCACCCAACGTTTCCGGCAACGACAGAATTGTGGCGCTGTGTAAAATGGTTTACATTTTCAATTCTGTGCTGAACTTACCAAATGGCTCCGCACCCTGATTCCCACACACGTCACAATTTGGGTGACCACAACTCTAAAAAAATATAATAGAGTGCAAACCGCTGTTGCAATTCCTAGTTATACGCATTTTTTGTTCTCAATGAGGCAATATAATTGGACCCAGAATAAAATAATACAACATATCAGTATTGCTACAATTGTGAAAAGAGGACCGAGCGCGTTTCCGATAGCAACCTGCCATAAGGGGTATAATTCAGACGCGGCATCCAGATTACCGCGAAGCAATTTTTGAAGCATTTGATCCGAGACGTCATACGTCACTCTGTCATAATGGAGGCGAACATCGTTAAAACCAAATAATCGATATCCTATATAATGACCCGACTCGTGGAAAACTATTGCAATCATTTTATTTGCGCATAACGTAAAGGATTTTATCCGCGTTGTTG
>PWJF01000295.1 GCA_003560935.1 Ignavibacteriales bacterium | reverse complement strand
GAAGCGACACAGAATCTCGATGAGAACGGTATTATCCGCGTCGGTTCCGAGGTTCGCGAAGGCGATATTCTGATCGGTAAGATAACTCCGAAAGGCGAGACCGACCCGACGCCGGAAGAGAAACTCTTAAAAGCTATCTTCGGTGACAAGGCAGGCGATGTGAAAGATGCCTCCTTGAAAGCGCCTCCGGGATTGAAAGGCGTCGTGATCGGTACAAAGCTATTCAGCAGAAAAAAGAAGGATGCCGAATCCAAAAAAGAGGACAAGCGAAAAGCCGACGCCCTCGACAGACAGCGTCGTAAAGAATTAAAAGAGGCGCAGCAAAAACTCGGCTACAAGCTCGATCTTCTCTTAAACGGCGAGAAATCTGCGGGAATCCGGGATAAAGACGGTCAGGTTGTCATTCGTGCAAATACGCAATTGAAGGAAGATAGCTTCCAATCGCTGGATAAACTGACCGATATTGACTTCGAATCCGATTGGATAGATGATACCCGGAAGAACAAGATTATCAAGCGCATCTATGAAAGTTACTTATTTAAAGTCGATGAGATAGAAGATATCCATCGCCGCGAGAAACAGAAGGTGCAACTTGGCGATGAACTTCCACCAGGCATTGTTCAGCTTGCTAAGGTGTACGTTGCTAAGAAACGAAAGCTTTCTATCGGCGATAAGATGGCTGGTCGTCACGGTAATAAAGGTGTCATCGCAAATGTTGTGCCGGTCGAAGATATGCCGTTTCTACCCGACGGTACGCCGGTTGATATTGTGTTGAACCCGCTCGGCGTTCCGTCCCGAATGAATCTCGGGCAGCTTCTTGAAACCGCACTCGGATGGGCGGGCAAAAAGTCAGGCACTAAATATGCCTCGCCAATTTTCGACGGCGCAAACTGGGAGCTGGTTCAGGAAGAACTGAAAGAAGCCGGTCTGCCTGAAGACGGCAGAGTTCATCTGCACGATGGGCGTACGGGTGAACAGTTTGATCAACCGGTAACGGTGGGGTACATATACATGATGAAACTTTCTCACCTGGTTGACGATAAGATTCACGCTCGTTCAATCGGACCCTATTCGCTTATTACCCAACAACCGCTCGGTGGTAAAGCACAGTTCGGCGGACAGCGTTTCGGAGAGATGGAAGTTTGGGCGCTTGAAGGATACGGCGCCGCTCATACATTGCAGGAAATCCTTACCGTGAAGAGTGACGACGTGCAGGGCAGGGCAAAAGTCTATGAAGCAATTGTCAAAGGTGAAAATCTGCCCGAGCCGAACGTTCCCGAATCCTTTAATGTGTTGATTCGGGAGCTGCAGGGCTTAGGGCTTGATGTACGAATTGAATAAGTTGCGATGCCCGAAATCAGGGAGCAACGGTTAATCACATAGATCTTTTTTTGGAGGGTATCAATGCCTTTTACAACACGAGAAGTTATGAAGAGAAACATTAAGCAAATCGCAATCTCGCTCGCATCGCCGGACATGATCCTGAATCGATCGAACGGCGAAGTGACAAAACCGGAAACGATAAATTATCGCTCGTTCCGTCCTGAAAAAGACGGATTGTTCTGCGAGAAGATTTTCGGTCCCGTACGTGATTGGGAATGCCATTGCGGAAAGTATAAGCGCATCCGCTACAAAGGAATCATCTGCGACCGCTGCGGCGTTGAAGTCACGCAAAAAAGTGTACGCCGTGAGCGGATGGGGCATATCGCGCTTGCGGCGCCGATCGTCCATATCTGGTATTTTAAGTCGCAGCCGTCAAAGATCAGTTATCTTCTCGGCATCACAACGAAAGACCTTGAGAAGATAATTTATTACGAATCGTACGTCGTTATCAATCCCGGTACCACCGGTTTGCAGCCGAAGGATCTTCTTACGGAAGAACAATACTTTGAGATACTTGCATCGCTGCCTGAAGGTAATCAGGAACTTGACGATTCGGATAAGCGTAAGTTCGTAGCGCGTATCGGCGGTGAAGCCGTTAAAATGCTGCTGCGCGATGTTGATATCGAAGTGGTGAGCGCCGAGCTTCGTGCGCGTGCAAAAGAAGAAACATCGCCCCAGAAAAAGTTAGAGCTGCTCAAACGGCTCCGCGTTGTGGAGGCATTCCGTGATCGCGAGGATTCTCCGCCGAATAAACCCGAATGGATGGTTATGGATGTTATTCCGGTCATTCCTCCGGAGCTCCGGCCGCTTGTTCCGCTTGAGGGCGGCAGATTTGCAACGAGCGATCTTAACGATCTATATCGCCGTGTGATTATCCGTAACAACCGTCTCAAGCGATTGATCGACATTAAAGCTCCCGAGGTGATTCTTCGCAACGAAAAGAGAATGCTTCAGGAATCGGTCGATTCGTTGTTTGATAACTCGCGGCGTGCAAATGCGGTGTTAAGCGATAACAACCGTGCCTTGAAATCCCTTTCGGATATGCTGAAAGGAAAGCAGGGACGGTTCCGCCAGAACCTGCTCGGTAAGCGCGTCGATTACTCGGGCCGTTCGGTGATCGTCGTCGGTCCGGAATTAAAACTGCACGAATGCGGTCTGCCGAAAGACATGGCGGTAGAATTATTCCAGCCGTTTATTATTCGCAAGCTTATTGAACGCGGTATCGTGAAGACCGTGAAGAGTGCAAAGAAAGTTGTGATGAAGAAAGGTCCGGAAGTATGGGATATCCTCGAACACATTATCGACGGTTACCCCGTGTTGCTCAACCGCGCACCCACGCTTCACCGTCTCGGTATTCAGGCATTTCAACCGGTGCTTGTCGAAGGCAAGGCGATACGCATTCACCCTCTCGTGTGTGCGGCATTCAACGCGGACTTTGACGGCGATCAGATGGCAGTGCACGTTCCGTTGAGCTATGAAGCGCAGCTCGAAGCGCGGATACTGATGCTTTCAAGCCATAATATCCTGTCGCCGGCCAACGGAAATCCGATCGTAGTGCCGAGTCAGGATATCGTCCTCGGTTGTTACTATATTACAAAGTCAAAGGATGGCGAACTCGGTGAGGGGAAAGTCTTTTCCTCCCCGTCTGAAGCAATTGTTGCCTTCAATAATTTCCGTCTTGGATTGCACGCTAAGATTAAAGTACGCATCAACGGGGAATTGATCGAGACCACAACCGGTCGTGTGCTTTTCAATACAATCGTACCGGAAGGCGCCGGCTTTATTAACGAGCTTCTGAATAAGAAGCGTCTTGTTCAGTTAATCCTGGGTGTATTCAGAAAAGTCGGTAACCTGAAAACCGCCGTGTTCCTGGATAATTTGAAAGATCTCGGCTTCACCTATGCGATGAAGGGCGGTCTCTCGGTAAATATCGCCGATGCTATTGTTCCGGACGAGAAAGAGCAGATCATTGAAAAAGCACAGGGCGATGTCGATAAGATCGAAAAACAATACCGCCGTGGTTTCATCACCTCCGGTGAGCGGTACAATAAAGTGATCGATATCTGGACGCGAGCGACGAACCGGGTCGCCGAACGGTTATTTAATTCACTTCAGAATAACCGGGAAGGATTCAATTCACTCTATATGATGATCGATTCCGGCGCCCGTGGTTCTAAAGAACAGGTACGTCAGCTTGCGGGTATGCGCGGTCTTATGGCGAAACCGCAAAAGAGCTTGACCGGACAAACGGGTGAATTGATCGAGAACCCGATTATTTCCAATTTCCGCGAAGGACTGTCGGTGCTCGAATACTTTATTTCGACACACGGTGCACGTAAGGGTCTTGCAGATACCGCGTTGAAAACTGCGGATGCGGGATATCTCACACGCCGTCTTGTAGACGTCGCACAGGATGCGATCATAACCGAACGGGATTGCGGAACAATACGCGGTGTTGTTACAAGTTCTCTAAAGGAAGGTGAGGATATTAAAGAACCGTTGTCCGAACGTATCCTCGGTCGTGTCGCGACAAACGACATCGTCGATCCGCTCACGCGTGAAGAGATCGTTAAAGCAGGTCAAGAAATTGATGAAGAGCTTGCACAGCGTGTCTCCGAAACATCGATTGAAGAAGTTGAGATTCGCTCGGTTATTACCTGCGAGTCCAAACGAGGTGTCTGCGCGAAGTGTTACGGACGTAATCTCACAACAAGTGAACTCGTGCAGGTAGGCGAAGCCGTCGGCGTCATTGCGGCGCAATCAATCGGTGAACCGGGTACGCAGTTGACGCTTCGTACATTCCATACCGGCGGTACGGCAAGCTTGATCACAGCTCAATCACAGGTCACCACCCGGTTTGACGGTATAATAAAGCTGGATGCCGTTCGCTCGATCGAACAACAGGCGGATGATATGTCACGTAAGATTGTCGTCGGACGAAATGGCGTGGTAAAAGTGATCGACCAGGATAACCGGGAATTGACAAAATATTCGGTTCCGTATGGCGCCGTTCTCCATGTTGAAAGCGGACAGGAAATTAAACGGGGCCAAATGGTCTATGAATGGGATCCGTATAATGCCGTCATTGTTGCCGAACATGGCGGATCGGTTCGATATGCCGATCTCAAAGAGAACGTTACATATCGCGAAGAACCCGATGAACAGACCGGTTACATTCAGAAAGTTGTTATCGAAAGTCGTGACCGTTCGTTAAGTCCGTCGATAAAGATCGTCGACAAGAAGGGTAAAACACTTGCAACTCACATACTGCCGACACGATCGCACATCTCCGTTGAAGACGGTGAAGGGATCAGACCCGGACAATCGCTCGTCAAGATACCGCGTGAAAGCGGTAAAACGCGCGATATCACAGGCGGTCTTCCGCGTGTAACCGAGCTGTT
>PWJF01000191.1 GCA_003560935.1 Ignavibacteriales bacterium | reverse complement strand
GGCTGATTTGCGCACCCCAGTTTGTTCTACGCGATAGATTACTATATGCGACTGTACCCCCGATATCTTTCCATCTCCCCTGAGCCTGAACGGCGGTTAATAGATTATGGTCGCCGAGCATATCACTCCAGTACAGACTTGCCCCTCACACAATAAATGTACCAAATGAAGAGACTGCAACGCCGATACCGGTTGTCCCGATAAAGTCAAGTTCAAGGCGTGGTGAATAGTCCTCCGAGGGAAATTCATGCTCGGTTATTAATCCCCCTTCGACATCCGCAAGATACAAATTGACAGTCGTTTTGTCACGTGCTTCGGCAGGCGGTATAAAACCGGCATACATTTCCTGCGAAATCGGGATATCAACCGGGGTTGCTTCTATCTCATCTTCATCGATCGCATAGACTGTATACAAGCCGCCTTCAAAAACTGCAAACATCATGCGGCCGGTTTCTCTGGCAATTGTCAGTGCTGGAGATAGTTGTGTAATACCGGTTATTCCGGTAAGAACATTCGTTATCCGTTCAATATTTCCGGAGCTCATGTCCATACGAAAAATATTACTTATACCGTCGGGGTTTGCAATAAAATACAGCTTTGAGCCGTCCCGGTTAAATTGAGGATTTGTGTGGAATGTATTTCTGAAGATGTTCTGAATTTCAATGGTTTTATCTTCCAGATTATAAAACGCTATTTGTTTTTTGCCGTATGTTAATTTATCAAAATCTGTCTTCTCTGTCCGGTCCGTCACAAATACAATCTTCTCTCCATCCGGTGACCAAACGGGATGGAGTACGGCATATCGATCATCGGTCAGTTTAACAGTCTCCCGCGAATCGATATCGAATAGGTAAAGATTACTCCTTCCCCCTTTCATCCCTGCAAATGCAATCTTTGAGCCATCGGGAGACCAGGAGAGATTGGATATCGTACCAGCGCCTTTAACTTTCATTCGTTTTGTAATCCTGCGGGTATCGATATCGAGTAAAGCTATTCTATTCTCACCTTGTTGAAAAACGATAAATGCAAGTTGCTTACCGTCCGGAGACCACGCACCGGAGGAATTTATAAACCGCAGTGCGTCGAAGTGCGGATCCGTAGATGCACTGACAAGTTTTCGTATTACTTCACCTGTATGGGCGTCTGCGAGAAACAGATCGATGCCAAACAGCTCACGTTCGGAGAGAAACGCAACATACTGTCCGTCCGGACTAATAGCAGGTCCGATATTCACCTCACCGGCATCGATGTCGCGGGCAAGAACCCGTTGACCTATATCAGCAGGTTTCACCCTGTCTTCAATAAATGGTTCATACTCCTTCATTACCTGCTCTTTCCATTGTGTCGACAGAGAATCAGAAGATATACCGAGGACCGACTGAATGGCCGATTCGACACCATACCGCCCGGACTTTCGGTACAATTCAGGTATGACATGATCACCGTATGTACCACCGACATAAGCCCAGAACCCGTGACCGAAACGGTAGGGGAAAAATCTTCCCGGATCCCGTGTCATTGCCCGGACTGTTGGGAATTTGTCTTCCGCTATCGCATCACGCAGCCACATCGCGGTATGCGCGGCATCATGACCGAGCGAAACATATTCAGCCATACCCTCAATAAACCATAACGGAATATTGCGAAGATTAAAACGGCCGGTATCATATTGTGCGATGTCGTACTGGAAAATATGAGTAAGTTCATGTCCCAGTACATTGTCGGTATCTTTATAATTGCCAGCGATCGGCATCACGATGCGGTTTTTCATTCCTTCCGCAACACCACCGACCCCTTCACCCAGGAAGCTCCGAATTACATTAGTTTGTTGAAAGTCCGCATCATCCGCATAAAAGATTATCGGTTTGCGCGCTCTGAATTCATGATCGAATAATAATGATAACCGGTGATACCATCGTTCAGTCATTCTACCGATATCCATGATGGTTTCTTCTTTCTCCGGATAATAATAGATATCAAAATTTTCAGTCTGGATATATTTAAAATCGAATTGATCATATTGGACTTTATTTCGACCAAAGTATTGTGAGAATGCCTCGGCAGAAATAAATGCGAGCAGTAAAAATGCGGGAAGCATCCAACTCAACAATATCGATTTAATATCGACGACTATACACCTCTCTCCTTGCACCATCATTTATATTCCCTTATTGTGATGAGTTGTGTTTAAAATCTGCCAATATATATAAATCATCAAATTTTATACCAAAAACAGTAATATCTGTATATATATAATAATCAAGTACTTATAATAATTGCTGTTTGGTGGTATCAGATCATCTATATATAGAAAAATAGACACCGTCTTATACTAATTACTACAATATTTTATGGAATTTCATTCCCTGCTTATAAATAATGTGCAAATAATTTAATATATCAGACCGGCATCTCATCCAATTCCATACCGAGAGGTTCGGGGCCAATTTGCTGTAACCCTCTTGCTTTGCCGATATACAATGCGCTGTTAATTAAACCGATATGGCTAAATCCTTGCGGGAAATTGCCAAGGTGCAGTTTTTGTACGGCATCATATTCCTCAGCAAATAATCCAAGAGGACTAATATGATCGAGAACACTATTATATAATTCCTCCGCTTCGTCGACACGTCCCGACAATGCTAACACATCGACCATCCAAAAAGTACATAAAAGAAACGTACCCTCATCACCCGGCAAACCATCCTCTCCGTTGTACCGGTATATCAAACCATTATGCGATAGGTCTTTATTAATGGCATCAATAGTTCCCTGAACTCGGGGATCATCTGCCGGCAGAAATTCCATTAACGGAATTAACAATGCCGTTGCATCGAGATATTCCGAGTCAAAATCCCGGATGAAACTATTTAACCGTGAATTAAAACCACGATCAAGTATAGTCTCTTTTATTTCATCCTTTACCCTGAACCACTTCTTTAGAGGTGCATCATACCCGCAATACTTTGCCATTCGTATACTGCGATCGACAGCCACCCAGCACATGAGCTTGGAATGAGTAAAATGCTTTGGTTCACACCGTACCTCCCATATTCCGTAATCGGGAGTATTCCATACTTCACAGACATAATTCGTAATCTGATAAATTAAATGCCACGCTTGTTCCGGAATACCCCGCTCGTACCGGTACGTTTCGAAAAACGCTTCTATCAATTCACCATATATATCAAGTTGCTTTTGATGGGCCGCTCCGTTACCGATACGAACAGGACGCGAATCTTTATAGCCCGAAAGATGACCGAGTACCTCCTCGGTTAAATCCATATCGCCGTGCAATCCGTACATTATCCGGATTTCGGAGGGATGTTTCTTGAATTGACAAACCCGATGGAACCAGTGGAAGTACTCGAGCGCCTCATCCTTGTGCCCGAGGTCGTATAATGCCTGTGCGGTGAAGGATGAATCGCGAATCCATGAATACCGGTAATCCCAGTTCCGCACACCTCCGATCTCTTCCGGAAGCGACGTTGTCGGTGCGGCAGCGATCGCGCCTGTTTCGGGATGCGTTAATAACTTGAGCACCAGTCCTGCCCTTACAACCTGATCATGCCATGGACCTTTGAATACACACGTCTCGATATCACAGGCATGCGCCCATCGCTGCCAGTATCGAATCGTTCTGCCGAGCAAATCTTCACACTCATCCGGTGAAAATACATGCATCGCATCATACGACAGAACAAACCAGGCTGCATCCCCCTTCTTCATTTTTATTTTTGATACAACTTCCTGTGTGTTTGCCCGGAGCCGTACAGTCGAATGAAGAAACAGTTCCTGATTACCACCGCGCGCAATAATGCCGCCTTTGGTTTTTTCAATCAGCGGCACAACCCGTGCGTAATCGAACCTCGGAATGAACTCCATACCGATTTCAATATCCTCATCCGTACACTCGATTTTTCTGAACAGCGAGCGCGGCTTGCCGGTCAGTTCGGTGAGTTCATAGACAGGCGTCATAAAATCCGTTAGCGTTGCTTTCCCGGTACCGGTGCTGAAATATGTTTCAAGCACGTTTGTACGTTCGATATACGCCTGAGTAGCAGTGAATCGTGAGACCGGATTAATGGAAAAACGTCCGCCTTTTTCATGGTCGAGAATAGCGGCAAATACACTGGGTGATTCGAGATGCGGCGTGCATAACCAATCTATTGAACCGTCGTCACCGACAAGCGCGCAGGTTTCGAGATTTCCGATCAGTCCGTATTGTTCTATTTTCTTGTACAAGGGATTGTAATCCATGATCTTGATGACATATATTTAACCACGTTTTCTGTTTTCGATCAATCCCTCTTTCCCAACCTCCTCTCCTCCGTGCGTATGGACCGGGGCGAAGGGGGTGAGGTTGTAATCGAGTAGCAGAAACAGTGTCGTTGGGAGGAATGCACCGACAAAGAATCTCGTGGTATTATTTAGAGATCCTTCATCCCGCTCTGCCTCGTTGAGGCATTGCGGGATTCAGAATGACATGCTCTCTACTTCACCAGCTTCGCCTTTAATTCTATGGTAACCCCTCCGAGCGCTCTGGAGACCGGGCAATTATTTTTAGCGCCTTCTGCTAATTCATTGAATTTCCCTTCATCGATGTCCGGCACTTCGGCTTCCATATTCAGGACGACTTTTGTTATGGAAAATCCTTCTCCTACTTTCTCAAGGTGGACTTTCGCATCGGTACTTACGCGCTTCGGTGAGAAGCCCGCTTTTCCGAGTGCACCGGAAAACGCCATCGAGAAGCATCCTGCGTGTGCCGCTCCGATCAGTTCTTCCGGATTGGT
>PWJF01000454.1 GCA_003560935.1 Ignavibacteriales bacterium | reverse complement strand
CGTCAACTGGTTGCGGATGACAACTACCGTCAGTTGGTTGCGAATAATGATTTCCGTCAGTTGGTGATAGACGACAACTTTCGTCAATTGGCTGCAAGCGACAACTTACGTCAATTAATAAGAGACTAAACTGTTTTCAACTTATAACAATCGTAGTATCCAAATATTTTATCCCGTAAAAAGATTGTTATACGCTCATAAGTAAATGCCGCACAAGAATCTGCGGCATTTACTTCTTTTTATTTTGATACCCCGCTTAAACATTTTAGCAATGACAGGAGTTTGGCTATTCCCATGAAATTAAATATAAGATATTTACTATATCTTTTTGCGGTACAGTTCCTATATGTGATAGCAGCCCCCGCCCAGTTTCAGTCTGTTCAAACAGATAATATGCATCTGATCTATTATGACCGCGGGCATTCGTATATAGTTCCCCATCTTATAAGGAGTTTTGAAAATGCACTCCGGTTCCACAAAGACTTATTCAATTATAATTTAAACGAAGAAATAACCGTTCTCGTGGAAGATTTCAGCGATTACGGCAACGCCGGGGCTACATCGATACCCCATAATTTTATTATGCTCGGGTTGTCTCCGCTTCATTTTGCCTTTGAGACGAACCCGAAAGGTGAACGATTAACAGGTTTAATGAATCATGAACTGGTTCACATTGTCGCCCTAGATATGGCGTCTCGATCCGACAGATTTTACAGATCTCTCTTTTTCGGAAAAGTAACTCCAAACAATGAGGACCCGGTCTCATTATTATATGGTTATTTAACGACTCCCCGCCGCTATTCTCCACGGTGGTATCATGAAGGAATTGCTATATTTATTGAAACATGGATGGCAGGAGGTATTGGTCGCGCTCAGGGAGCATATGACGAGATGGTGTTCCGCACGATGGTCAGAGACGGCAGTCACATCTATGATGCAGTCGGACTCGAGTCGGAAGGAACGACAATTGATTTTCAGGTCGGCGTTAATTCCTATCTCTATGGTACTCGATTTATGTCCTATCTCGCTCTTACGTATGAACCTGAAAAACTTATCCGCTGGGTTTCGCGGACTGACGGCAGCAAGCGGTATTATGCTTCTCAATTCAGGGATGTTTTCGGAAAATCGCTTGACGATGCCTGGTCCGAATGGATTGAATGGGAACATAAGTGGCAGCGTGCTAATCTCGAACGAATTAGAGAGAATCCGGTAACTCATGGTCGCCCGATCTCGAACCGACCTCTCGGAGCGATTTCACGTGCGTTCTACGACCAGGAGCGCAATGAGATTTATGCCGCGATCAGTTATCCCGGACAGGTAGCCCATATTGCCGCAATGAATCCCGATGACGGTTCGATTAGGCGGATCACTGACATTGACGGTGCCGCTATGTTTTTTGTAAGTTCTCTCGCTTACGACAAAGAGTCCGGCACAATTTTTTATACAACAAATAACCACGGGTGGCGACACCTGAATGCAGTGAATGTCGATACACGAAAATCGAAACGTTTGATGAAAAGTAGTGGTCCCCTTGACGTTCGTACCGGTGATGTAACGTTCAATCCTGTCGACCGGTCACTCTGGGGAGTACGCCATTCAGGAGGTTATTCATCGATCGTCAGAATACCCTATCCGTATGATGAATGGAACAGAGTTCACACAATGGACTTTGTAGAGGTGGTATTCGATATTGACATATCGCCGGATGGTAAGTTTCTCATTGCCGCTGTATTTGATGTTAGTGGAAATCATAAACTCATTTTAATGGAAACCAATCAACTTCTCAAGAATGAGTTTTCATACCGCACCTTATATAATTTTGAGGAAAATATCCCATCAAACTTTACTTATTCTCCTGACGGCAGATATCTTTACGGATCGACATATTACAGCGGTGTTTCAAATATTGTTCGGTATGATATCGAATATGAAAAATTGGAGTGGCTCACAAATGCGGAGACGGGATTTTTCAGGCCTCTTCCCTCCTCGGAGGATTCTCTCATCGCGTTCCTATATACGGGTAATGGATTTCTCCCGGTGAAGCTTGCGGATGAGCGACAGGAACGAATCAGTTCCATAAGTTTTCTCGGTCATGAAGTGGTCATGCAAAAACCAATTGTCAAGGATTGGTTCCTTCCGACATCGAACCCCGAGCACATCGATGTAGATGAAATTATTCATTATCGTGGGGATTATTCACCGGTGAGAAATATAGGATTAATCTCGGCGTATCCGACCGTGAGAGGATATGCTGACTATATCAACGTTGGAATGAGATTCGACTTTAAAGATCCGATACTGCTTAATAAACTCGACCTTAGTATTTCCTATACACCAAATACTCGTCTTGATATCGAGGAGCGAATTCATGCGACACTCAATTACAATGTTGGACGGTGGAAATTATTTGGCAGTTATAATGCCGATGATTTCTACGATCTTTTCGGTCCGACCAAGACGAGCCGGAAAGGCTATACTGTCGGTATGAACTACCGCGGATCGATTATTTATGATGTCCCGCGTATTATGAATTACACTCTCAACGCCGCATATTACGGTGGTATGGAGCAACTGCCGGAATTCCAGAACATAGAGGTGAGAATTCCTGACTTCCTGATTGCGACAGCCAGTCTTAATTACCAGTACTTTCTCCATTCTCTCGGAGCGGTTGATAATGAAAAAGGATACCGCTGGCAGGCAACATCATATTTCAATTACGCATCCGGTACATTGTATCCCCGCGTGTTTTCCAATTTTGATTATGGTATTGCTCTTCCTATCCGGCATTCCTCTATTTGGTTTCGATCATCGGCAGGATATTCTTTGGGCGATCGATCGGAACCTCTTGCTAATTTCTACTTTGGCGGTTTCGGAAACAACTGGGTCGATCATTTATCCTTTCGGAGATATCGGGAGTATTATAGTTTCCCGGGAGTCGATTTAAACTCGATAGGGGGTACCAATTACGGCAAACTTCTTGTTGAGTGGACGTTACCTCCCGTTCGCTTCCGACGATTTGGATTTGTTAGTCTCTATTCTAACTGGTCACAATTAACGTTTTTTACATCCGGAATAATTACAAACATCGATGATTCTGCATTGCAGCGAAGAGTTTTTAATTTCGGTTCGCAACTTGATTTTAAACTTGTTATATTCTCGGTATTGGAATCTACCTTATCGTTCGGTTACGCCGCTGCATTCGAACAGGGCGGGTCGATGACGGATGAGTTTATGATATCATTAAGAATTCTTCGATAAATTATTGGTGTACCCTTTTATTGAACGCTGAGTATTCTTTTAGTCTTGTAGTACAACCGGCGCTCGGTTTGATCCCGGTCCTCTTATTTGTGACCGGCCTTGTGTTCCTTGACAGCTTTAAACTGGTGACCCCTCGTGCAACGATCGGTGCCATACTGGCAGGTTGTACCGCAGCACTTGTACTCTTGCTGATTCATACGTATCTTATCAATGTTTTGCCAATTAGCGAGACGTCGTTTAAGAGATACATTGCACCGGTTACCGAAGAGATCGGCAAAGCATTGTTTGTGTTCTATTTAATTAGAGCACAGAAAGTCGGTTTCATGGTTGATGCCGCAATATTCGGGTTTGCGGTGGGTGCGGGATTTGCACTTGTCGAAAATATATATTATCTATGGGCACTTGCGGAATCCAATCCGCTTATCTGGATTATCCGCGGATTCGGCACCGCTGTCATGCATGGAGGAACAACAGCGATATTTGCATTTGTAACCAAGACATTGAGCGATAGATATTCATCGAGGGTGCTATTACCGGTTATACCCGGGCTTATACTTGCGGTCGTGATACATTCAGTGTTCAATCATTTTCTCATTTCTCCTGTGTATATGACCGTCATGACGCTGGTCGTTTTACCGGTGTTGTTTATAGTTATTTTTAATAAAAGTGAAGAAGCAACCCGTAACTGGTTGGGATACGGACTTGATAAGGATGTGGAGCTGCTTCGGTTGATTGTTGCCGGGAATGTTTCCGAAACGCGTGTCGGTCGTTACCTAAAAACGTTACAGGAGAAGTTCCCCGGACTGATTGTCGCCGATATGTTGAATTACCTGCGGGTATATCTGGAGCTATCGGTTCGCGCAAAAGGAATTTTAATCATGCATGAAACAGGATACCGGGTTCCGGTTGATCCGGAAATTAAAGAACGTTTTCAGGAACTGAGATTCCTCGAACAAAGCATCGGCAAAACCGGTAAGCGTGCACTGTATCCGTTCCTGAACCTGAGTAGTAGAGATCTCTGGCAGCTTCATATGATCAATAAAAAATCTTAAATGGTTCATATCAATACATAACTGGAGGAGTTACAATGAAAATATCAACAGAAGTGCGCTCGGGTGTTGTAATCGTAAGTCCGAAAGGTAATCTGATGGGTGCACCGGAAACAGAAGACTTTCGTAATGTTATCAAGGAACATATTCAAGCCGGGGCGACCAAATTTATAATCGATCTTAAAAACGTGAAGTGGATGAACAGTCTCGGGCTCGGTGCTCTCATCTCTGCTTATACTTCGGTGAAGAACAAAGAAGGTGTTATGGTAATATCGAACGTGTCCGATAAAGTGAAGAGCGTCTTTATGATTACGCAGCTCATCAAAGTCTTTCAAAATTATGACAATGTCGATGAAGCGATTGCAGCAATTGCACCCGACGCTGCTTAGATTGATATACAAATCTGATAAAATCTGTTCACCTCCGGTCGAATGTATACTGCAGCGGGGGTGAACAGTTGTTTTAAATAACGAACATGGGGATTGATCTGTGTGAGCGTCAATGGCAAATCAAAAGCAGAAATCGCGCGATCTTGGATTTACCGATGGCCAGAGTTGCGGTGCACACCTTATCACAACATATGACAGCAATAAGCTTGTCGAATTGCTCGGCGATCTGTCGGTAAAATCCGATGAAGCTTTTTTTCTCGGCTTCCTAAAAGCGGAAGAAGAGATCAGACGGGAAAAACTCGATTACCAGTCCTATCTCGACGGATTCCATGAAGGCTACAGGGATGCGCTGGGACTTGATTCGGAGAATCTGGATATCGGCGGCGGGGGGTAATATCATTTCATAAAATATTAATATTTTGTAACAGAAAATACCAGTAGCGCACTGCCGGTTTTAAGTAGCAATACTAAACATAACGTCGCATGAATACCCAGCGACGGAAGCAGTATGACTGCTGTAACAACCGCGCCAATAAACGCGCCAAACAAATCTAACGCATAAAGCTTGCCCGGCTGTAGACTTACCGTTTTACTCTCGCTACTCACCATCCGTACAGCAACGGGATATGCCAATCCGGTGCACAATCCCATTGAAGTCATGCATATAAAAATAAACGCTTGTACAATAGCCGGCGGGAAAAGATCGGATAACGATATGAGAAGGAATAACCCGATTATTCCCGTTATGCTTAATTCTATGTTCAGTAATGAAGTGTTCGGTCGTCGTGTTGCAATATGTGCACCAACCGCCGTCCCGCCCATAAAATGTGCCGTGAGCAATCCGATATAATGATACACATAACCGTAGTAAATTTGAAAGTATAAAATAAGCAGTATATACATCAGCATGCCCGCAAAGCCGGTTGTTGCGATAGCATTGCTGATGAACAATGATCTGCGCCTTTTCTTCTGGATGATAATCAACGCCGCCGCCAATACAACGATCACCCCGGCATAAATATTCACCTGGATTGAATCCATGTAGTTTAGTATATCAACTAACGCAGGTGCGACAGTAAGGCTGTGCAGAAGCATACTGCGGAATACACCGCGGGGATGTATATGTGTATTTATCTCCCGATTATTTCCGCTAATGATATCATCTTTGAGCCGTCCGAAACGCAATGGATCCATTTTATATTGTATATATCCTGAGTCAATTAAACCGGCATGGACATCTCTCTCGGTTAATCGTTGTATTAAATCACCGGGATCGAGTTCTTTTATCGATTTCTCATTCGATGCAATAAAGGTATTTTCTTCGCCGATGATGATATGCACTTCCTTAAATACTTCGCTCAGCGTTATATACAGCAGCCGGTTAAGATCGATCAGCTCGGTTACAAGAAAAGTTTCCGATCCCGGGAGACTTAAGGAAAAAATACCTCCGGAATTGAGTCTTGAGTCGACCAGCTTAAAAAATTCTTGTGTAAAATACCGGTTTATTTGAAGTGTCGACGGGATAGGAAGATTAACGATAATTACGTCAAATGTTTTCGGAGTTTTTCGAAGATATCGTATTCCTTCCATATGATGTATATTCACAGACTGATGTGAAATCTCACGTTGTGTGAGCGGAGTTGTATAACGATGGAAATATTCTATAATCAACGGATCCTGCTCGGCATAATGAACCTCTTTAACCGGATGTTTTATTACTTCATTGATTAACCCGCCGACCCCGCCACCCACAATAAGTGTATGGTGCGGATTTTTGTGAAAGAGCATCGGGAAGTGCGCCTGTTCCTCGATCAAGTGAACCGGTTCCGGTACCGAAGCAAACGGTACGCCGTTGACGAAAAATGTGTACTGTCCCTCGGATTCTAAAGCCGCAATGTTTGAATACTCGGAATTGCTTGCTTCAAGAAGTGTTCCTTCGTACCAGAGCAGTTTCGCCGAATGTTCGTGTAAAGTTTTCGGCAGGGATATTGAAAAAGATACAACCATTCCCGCTATGCAGATAAGTACTATACCTCGTTTAACTGAAAATCTTTGTTGTGCATATAGATGTACAAATACGGCAATGAAATTGAGTAATAACAACACACTCACAAGAAAAATGTGATCGAGGCGGTATATGAGATAAAAAACAAACAGGAGTCCCGCAGTGAAAGCGCCGGCAGCTTCGATGATGTATACCTTACCGGACGGATACTCAAACGGTAAGAGCTCATTCATATTTTTACAGGCGAAGGGGAACATCGCTCCTTTGATGAGCGTAACCGGTGCAAGTACGAGAAACGATATCAGAAGTACGTAATGATAACCAAGAAGCAGTCCCATCGGGATATTGAAGAGAAAAGTAAACGACCGGAGAAACACAATCCCAAGAACGGCGCACACGCCCAGGGCTAATTGCAGACTGGTAAAGTGTATGAGGGGACGCTTTGTTTGCTCGGCTATCTTTCGTACGAACATGCAGCCGGCAGCTTCAAGGAGAAGCCAGTTGCCGAGGATTATACCGATGGTAAGTTCGATGCCCTGGAATACGACAAGCAGCTCTCTTATAATGATGATTTGCCAGGCAATGCTGGTAAATCCCATGATAAAAACAGAAAAGCGGAGCGTGTATATATTTGGAATGGGCATAATCCCGGCTGCATTATGACCATCTACCCGGAATCGGTTCCCCGCAATTTTCACACATTCCGTCTTTTATTTTTATATCGATAACCGAAAAGTGACGCCGATGGATAATCCGCTCATCACACTCGGGACAAAACGTGCTGTTGTTCTTATGACCGGGGACATTCCCGATATAAACGAACTTCACGCCCTCATCAAGCGCGATGTCCCGTGCGCGCTCGAGCGTTCGTACCGGCGTTGGTTGCAGATGCATCATCTTATATGCCGGTGAGAAACGTGTAAAGTGAACAGGTACATCGGTTCCTAATTCGTTCACAATCCATTTACACATTTCGCGGATGGTGTCCATAGTATCGTTCAATGTGGGAATGATAAGATTCACTATTTCAAACCAGTTCCCTTTTTCTTTTATCGTTTTCAGTGTATTGAGCACCGGGTCCATTTTGGCGAAACTGACATCTTGATAGTAATCGGCGGTGAATCCCTTCAGATCGACCGTCACTGCCGACATATGCTCGAGCAGTCTCCGCAATGGTTTTTCCTGCATTCCGCCGTTTGTGTGATAGATAACGTTGAGTCCCTCTTTTTGACCGAGTTTTGCCATCTCATACATGAACTCATAAAAAATGGTCGGCTCATTATAGGTAAAGGACATACCCGTGCCCCGGTCTTTTGCGGCAGCGACGACTTCTTCGGGATGTAAATGCTGTACACGCCGTCGAAGTTCTTCCGGGGTTCGTTGTGTGAGATGCCAGTTGTGACAGAACTGACATCTGAAATTACAGCTCGCAGTCCCGGTACACAGTATTTGTGAGCCGGGCATATTATGGAACATTGGCTCTTTTTCTATCGGGTCGAGCTGCAATGCCGCAGGACGTGCATATACAAGAGAATAAAGTGTTCCATCGTTATTCTCCCGTACGCGGCAATACCCGCGATCTTTGTCCGGTATCGTGCACGAACGAAAGCACAATGAACATTGCACGGCATTTCTGTCGAGTTTTGAATAGTACCATGCTTCATATCCGCTTGCTGCAGCCGATGCATTCGCTAAGGTATTGAAACCGCCGAGACACATTCCGCCTGCGGCGCATGCGGTGTGTTGTAGAAATGACCTTCTGGAGTACATTGATCTCACCTCTGAGTAGTTGTATCGTTGTTGCCCCTCTGATACTATAATTTATAAGAATTTTATGAATAGGCAAGAAAAATCGTCGGTGGTTTACATTATTAGGATATCACACATTTTATGCGTATATTAACATCACTACAGACAGTAGTACCGCCGACGGAAGCAGTCATTTCGGAAGCGGAATTTTGAGACCCGTTATCCGATGATGAACGTGTAATAATGTGCAGGTTACGCAACGGCGGACGATTCGATATGTAATCCTCCCTGATTTTCGTTCCACACTAATCATTTTCCGGTTATTTTTTCGATACGTTGTGTCTCGTTACTATACCATTTTAGGAGTTTTATGTTATTTTCACAACTCGGTCTGAACGACCGTTTGTCACAGGGGATCCGTGCAACCGGTTTCTCCAAACCTACACCTATTCAATCACGTACCATTCCCATCGCGCTTACAGGACGCGATGTGATCGGATTGGCGCAGACCGGCACGGGGAAAACCGCAGCATTTGTGCTACCCATGCTGCAGCGATTCGATGAAATACCGAGGAAACGCGGTATCATACGCGGGCTCATTCTCACTCCGACGCGTGAACTTGCGCAACAGGTGGAAGAATCTATAAACACCGTGGGAAGATTTACAAATTATTCGTCGCTCCCCGTTTACGGCGGGGTCAGCATGGACAATCAGTTGCGTCGTCTTCGAGGAGGTGTCGATATTGTTGTTGCAACACCGGGACGTTTGCTCGATCATCTTAATCGCGGCACAATAGATCTTTCACAGGTCGAAGTGTTTGTACTCGATGAAGCGGACCGGATGTTCGATATGGGGTTTATTAACGATGTTCGGAAAATTATTTCCTACATTCCAAAGAAACGGCAGACATTTTTATTCTCCGCTACCATGCCCGAATCGATACAAAAATTAACCGCATCAATCCAGAAAAATCCGGAAATCATACGGATCGGTAAACAAACAAATCCGGCAGAATCGGTTACACAATACTTTTTCAAAGTACCGCAGGAACATAAGCTCGATCTGCTTGCACACATGATGAAAACAGACTCTATGAAAAGTGTACTTGTGTTTTCAAGAACACGGCGTGGAGCGGATAAGATTTGTAAAAGATTATCGCAGCGCGGTTTTAAAGTAACCTCTATTCATTCCGATCGGACGCAATCGCAGCGGCAAAACGCACTTGCGGCATTCAAACACGGACGATACCAGGTGCTGGTTGCAACCGATATAGCAGCTCGCGGTATAGACGTTGAAGGTATATCGCATGTCGTTAATTACGATACACCCGTGTATGCAGGAGATTATATTCATCGTATCGGGAGAACGGGCAGAGCCGATCTGACCGGCGATGCGGTCACGTTCGTGGCGGCGCAGGAGCGGAAATATTTCAACAGTATAGAAAAACTCATCGGCAGGCGCTTTCCGATACATTCGTATCCCGGCTTTGTTCCGGCATCCGATACGGAAACATCTGTCGATGAATCGAAGCGTTCACGCAGCAAACGAAGCAACCATTCCAAACGGAGTGATGCGTCCTCATCATATAACAGCAATGGCAGGAATAAAAAAGGGACGAAGGCATCCGGACGCAAAAAGATACCGAAGAGTGTAGAAGCGAATGCTACACGCGTACCTCAGAAGAGAAATCCGCTGCGCGGAAAGTCGAACCTTAAGCAAATAGATCGAAACGATGCGATACCTGTTGGGACTCATGAAAATTCAAAGTATGATTGGAAATCGTTGATGGAAGCAGGTGAAAAGATGTTGAACAAAGTACGCGGGAAAGCTTAAAAGTATTTTTTTTGTAAGAAAACTGATTCTCAGGTTTTTATGAAAAAACGAATGATAGATCTTAGTCATACCGTAGAACACGGTATGATCACCTATAAAGGGCTCTCCGCTCCGATTATTTGTGATTTCCTCAGCCGCGAAGAATCAAGAGCACACTATACGGAAGGTACTTCTTTCCATATAGGGAAGATTGAAATGGTTGCGAATACGGGAACATATATCGATTCGCCTTTTCATCGTTATCCCGACGGTAAAGATCTTTCGGAATTAGCATTGGCATCTATAGCAGATAAAGATGGAGTGGTTTTCCGGGCAAACTCATCGAAAAGATCTATCGGTCCGGAATTATTTTCCGGTGTTGATGTGAGTGGTAAAGCAGTACTGGTACATACGGGTTGGGCACGGCATTGGGGAACGGAACAGTACTTCGAAGGTCATCCGTTTCTGACCGGGGAAGCGGCGGAATGGCTTAAAAAATCGCGCGCTGCTCTTGTAGGTATTGATTCGTTAAATATTGATGATACATCCGACAAAAACCGCCCCGTTCACTCAATATTGCTGGCAAATGATATCCCCATCGTTGAACACATGTGCAATCTGGATCAATTGCCGAATATGGGTTTTAAATTTCATGCCGTTCCGGTGAAGGTAAAACATTTCGGCAGTTTCCCGGTCCGCGCCTACGCAGTCATTGACATGAAATGAAAGAGCTCCGCAATCATGGTGTTTATATCGGAACGTTGTTTCGCACGTGAATGTTATCAAGATATTCCTCAATAATCAACGCGTCGTATAGGATACGGGTATTTTCAGCCCATACAATTCTATGGAAACATGTTGTGAGTGCACGTGAGTATAAATCCAAAGACATCGCAGTTTATTTCGAGCCCCGGTTATGTATCCACTCCGGCAACTGTATCAAGGGATTGCGACAGGTGTTCGATAGAAACAAGAAACCGTGGATACAACCCGATAATGCTGATGCTGACAGCATTGCGAATGTTGTAGAAAAATGTCCGACCGGTGCGCTCCATTACAAGCATCTCGATGGAAGTTCCGCTGAAACCGCAGATGATGAGATAAGTATTACGGTTGTCTCAGGCGGACCGTTCTATGTACGCGGCAAAATTGAATTAAAAAACGAGAAAGGGGAGGTTATCCGAAAGGACACACGGCTTGCACTTTGCCGCTGCGGTCAATCCGGAAATATGCCATTCTGCGATGGGTCGCATGCGAAAATAGATTTCGAGTGATAAGTAAATATCCCCACCACCTTATTCAATAACCGGGTGAACCCTTCCTCCATGAGCATGTTTTCAGGATCTTTATTCTCTGCTGCATCCACGATATCCGTTTTTGTATGAGTTGAATTATCTCTTTGTGTCAAATTAGCCATCCCGCTTAAATATATCGACCGTTCGGTCTGATATATATAATGGAAATATACAAAATGTTATATAAGTAATAAATTGATTGACTGTTCGGTATATTCATAATAATAGAGCTCATATGCAAAATGAAAGCTCATTCAATAACAGAATGATGATTTATTGAATAATGATTTGCTCCGATTTTCACTATTGTATTTTTCACCGATGGACCGCCGTCTTTTATCACCTCACGGGGCTTATTAAGCATTTGTGTAGCAGTTTATTGTCTTTTTGAGCGATATCCGCTAATTGACAAATGCCTATTTCCTAACAGAAATTTCCGTATATTATTACACGTTTTCATATGTCCCTACTCCAATTTAGCGTTTGCCTCCCTTTATTATCTATACTTGTATCTTTGTATCTTAGTAGCAGAAATTTCTTGTTTTACGAATAGCATTCCTAATGTACTGCTGTACTACCCGGGTTCGAATCAAGGTTATTCTAACGGTTGCTCAGCCGGTCGTAAAAACAACCCTGAAATCTCTCTCTGTTCGTTGAAAACAAAATAGTATCGATATAACCATTCCATAATATGGAATGAAAAAAAATATCCATCGAAGTAAGAACAGTGAGCCAAAGAATATAGTTGATTGAAGCGCATGGAAACGGACATATCTATTCCCTGGCTCCAGAATGAGAAAGAGCAATCCGGTTATGAATCCGAGCAGATAGCACAACGATCCTACAAGGTTTGGGTTAATTCCAAGAGCGGTATTTCTATCTTCCGATTCTATTTTACTTCATACCTGTCTTTCTGTGCAAAAAAAGTCACATCGGCATAGCCCGCATAAATTTTACCCGAGTGTTTAACACCTGCCGGGATATAATAACAATCTCCTTTTGTGTGGGCACTTTTTTCATCTTCCATTATTATATCAATTTTTCCGTTAATAACCACACCCCACTGGGCTTCGTGAGCGTGTTCGGGAAACTCGATATCTTCACTGAATTCCCAAAATACAATCTGATGATCCACGCCCTGCGATAAGTATGCAGTGCATCCTTTGAACGGAACATCGGCTTTAGGAAGAATTGTTATTGATTCGGGGAATATCGATGACATTGTACAATTCCTTTCGATTATTGTTCAGGTTGTTAAAAGCCATGACCGCATTCATGGATGAAAAGAAATAATAATAGACAAACAAATCGGCACAATCCATATACCGTTAGAAGTCGAAGTGGCGCTTCCATACCGATTCCATTTATTATACTCCCAAATACCACGTATTATTGTTTTCTCTTTATGATCCCTTTCACCGTCTCAAGTGCCGGATCTCTCCCGTGCAAAATATCCAATCCGGTGACCGGGACTTCGATATCGGGTTCCAATCCCTTCATCACATACGAAGGATCGCCGCTCGGTCGAATAAAAAACTTCATCGAGGCGCCGACTATAATTGATGATCGCGGAAGTGTATAGAACGCTACATCACCGAATGTTGTCGGGAGACCACCGGTTTCCTCACCAACGAGCGTCCCTATCTCAAAATCCTTGAGTACCGCCGCGAACCCGGATGCCGTTGAAAAAGTACGTTTTGAGATAAGACAAAAGACACCACCCGAAAAACGCGTTTTTCGATCAAGCGGTCGGGATAGTTTCATTTCCGGAAAATCTACTATAGAACCCGGTTCATAGGGTTTTATATAGGCTTTTAATTCAGGAAAGATTTGAAATTGAGGAAGCATATAGCGGGATAACTTAAAATGTCCACCGCCAAAGAACCTGTACGGTTTGTCGGTAAGATAACTCATCAGTGTATCGGCAAATAGTGAGTTACCGCCTGTATTATGCTGCAAATCTATTATTACATATCGATAGTTTTTTTCCTGTATCGTTGAAAAGGATAAACGGAAAAAATCGGGAAGCTGATCCGCAAACACATTAAAGCGTAATACAGCGGCACTCAACTCCGGCAATTCGATTAACTCGGTCACCAATCCCGGTGAAGTGCCGATATGTCGCTCCACAGTACACCAATCGATACCGTCGAGGAAGTGTGTTGTGGTTGTACCGTCGATGCTGCGAACCTTGACACTGAACGGCGGTTCGGTACCGGCAATCTGATACAATAGTTGATGAAAGTTATGTTCGATCTGGCTCAGCCGGAAATGACGGAGTTCCCCGCTTATATACTGTTCAAGATATACAAGTAGGGTGTCCATATCACGGTCATTAATGGCAAGTATCTCATCACCGGGTGAAATGGGTGCAGATGAAAGGTTCTGCTTAACATAAACTCCCTGCGTTGTTATCAGTACAGAAAGGGGAAGGAGAGAAGGTTCACCCGACAAACGTTTATAATGCCAGTCACCGCCGGGAAAAGATAATCCTGTATGTCCGTCCTGAATCTTAGCGACAAACCGTGCAGTCATTTTCCAGAAATCCACATCGGTTCTTTCTTCTTGTATCGAAGCATATAAGCGTTCCTTTTCGGCACGGAATTCGCTCTCCGGAAACGAGGCATAAGGATCCGGATGGACTTCATAGATAAACGCGAATAGCGAATCGAGATCCTCTTTCATATCTTCACCGGTCAGCGTTATTCCCCGGTTAATGTATATAGTATATATCCCAAATCCTCCACCGGAAAAGTGTTTTTTCAGCATAATTTCCGAACCATCCCTCCAAACAGTCATTTCTATATCCGAATTGGCAGCGGCTTCCCGCAGTGCCCTGAGTTCCTCGTTCGTATGAATAGGGACACCATTTATTGATAGAATGATATCGTTTTGCAGCAGTCCGAGTGATTCCGCAAAGCTTCCCGGGACCACACCGGTAACTAAACACCAGGGCGTACCGTTTTCGGGAAACCGGATGCCACAATCCTTGCTCGACACCGGCATTGATAGGAACAAAACAAGCATCCCACACAGCAGAATATGAAATTTGTTAATTTGAAGGTGCATGATGTTCTCCAGTAGTTATAGATAAATGAATAGTTTCTTTATTGAAGGTTACGATGTGTTGCATAACCTCTCGCTCACCTGTTCAACAAATTTACCGGGGTCGGGAGGCGCAAGGGTGACATATTACAGCCATCCTTTTTTCTTTTTAATCGTCACCAATCCCCATACTTTAAACAGCAGCCCTATCTAACCGATTTTTCCTTTCGAACAAAGATAAACAGCTTTGATGTTTGAATATGCTATTTGTCGAATCCGGAGATTTAACAGCCGGATAGAAATACCATTACCGTCAATCGTGTAATTAAATATAGGGAGACACATATCGTTTCTTAAGAAATGATTAAAGATAACATCATGGTTATGAGTACGCTTTATGACCCCAGTAACACTATCGATTAATAATGTACAATATTCTCCAACCGGTCAAACGGTTTTCGAATTCGTTCATCAGCATATTTAACAGGTTCATATGTTAAATTATACTGCGAATGCGTCATCGTGATTTTAGATCCGAGTTTAATTACCCGTTCATACGCTTTAATTGCTTCTTGCCGGCGCCCGAGCAAGTCGAGCATATGTCCCTGCCAGATTAAACAGGTCGATAACTCATGGTCTCTATTTTCACCCGATATATTTTCAATTACATTTTCCATTTCCTTAAAAGTTGCCAGGGCTTTTTGATATTCACCGACATCATAAAACGCAAATCCAACCCGTAGAAATTGCACCGGAGATGCGAGTTCTGTAAGAGCGTCCAATGTAACAGCTTGTGATATACGCTCGCTTGATTTTTTGCCCCAACCCGATGTACGAAGCATATAATTCAGCGACATAGCACGTTTTGCAACTTCTACCCGCCATTCATCGAGATATTCCTTCCACACCGCAATTTTTTCCTCAGAAATATCTGTAAGTGATTCAACAAATCTTTGCAGCTCTCTAAAAAACTTTTCCGGTTCATCTGCAAACGGACTGTGGCCGGATCGCTCAAATAGTATCATTTCTGCATTCGGATGATTCGAACGGAATACTTCGGGTTTATCGGTATTCCAGGTTAGGTCCCATTTACCTTCTATAATAAGAGTCGGAATGGGAAACCGGTTGAACGCACCTTCAAGGTCGAGACCACGCATACTCTCAATAATACCTGTACGAAACTCGCTGTCATGTATCCACTCGTATCGGGCGAGTTCGGCAATACGTTCCTTGCCCGGGCGGTAGAAGTTTTGTCGTTTCCAATCGCCGTTCAAGTATCTGTTGAAGATACGTTGTTCGCGCGTAAAACCCGGCATCTCATTAATTTTCTGCATACGCTCACGTTCTTCGTCACTGATATAATCGTACTGTCGCGTCGGTTTTAGCTCAACTGGCATACCGAGTGCCGATGAAACAAGTACCAGTCCGGCGAGATTTTCCGGAAATTCTATCGCATACAATTGCGCAAGTAATCCGCCGTATGAATAACCGACAACGACCCATTGATCAATGTCGAGCGCATGACGGAGATTGTCGAGATCATCCGCAGCTTGATGAATAGTGTATCCATCACCCGGCTCATAATCCGAGAGACCGCATCCCCTTTGATCATAGTAGATCACCTCTGCAAATCCGGCTGCACGGGTAAAATGCGGATGAAAGTAGTGATGAGTACCCCCGGGACCTCCATTCACGAGTACCATCGGAATACCGTAACCCTCTATTTCGACATACAACTCGCAATCTCCGATATTCACCCGCATCCCCTCGAACCCAAGTCGATCACACCATCGATCTACTTCGGGAACGTCATAAATTATTTCTGGTTCAATATGAACTATACCATCCAAAACAGTCTCGCGGTCATTCTCTGTGGTTGGTTTGCACGAATAACTTGTTAAGAATAGAATTAAAAAGCATAACTTTATCGTGGTTTGATTTTTCATAGTACACCTATAAAAATTTTTTGTAGATACAGCAATAAAAAAAAATAATGAATAGAGAGTATACTAACATAAACTTCTCCATATAACTATACGAGCAAAAATAAACGTGAGTTACAAAAAATAGTAAAAGGTAATAGTATGTTTTTATCTTTAAACTTAACGAAACCATTTACATTATCTAATCGTATACTACGATGTAAGTTATCATCATTACCATCCAGCTGAAGGAATATACAATGAAATTAAATCTTAGAATGTTTCTTTATGCCTTTCTTTTTTTCTCAATTCAAAACGTATCCATCGCCCATAATGATGTAATAGAAAGCATACAAGTCAAGCCAATGGAATATGTGCTTGACCTGACGGTCGATTATGAGAAAGGTATAATATCCGGAATATGCCGGTTAACCGTAGAAAGTATCTCTGCCGAAGAAACGGACCATATTCCGCTATTGCTCTATCGCCTTATGCGCGTTACTTCGGTAACCGATGGAGACGGAAATAAACTTCCGTTTGAACAGAGCGTAGAAACGTTTCCAGATTGGGATAAAATGCAAGCGAACGCAATTACCGTAAAACTCAATGAATCTCTTCCTCCATATGGTAATAAAACAATTATAATAGAATACTCGGGTTATTTGTTCGGGTATGCGGAAACGGGGATGATATATGTGAAAGATAGTGTGGAAGAAAAATTCACTATTATTAGAAAGGACAGCTTTGCCTATCCTTCCGTCGGATACCCGATGTGGCAAGCATTGAGAAGCGCCGGACTCGCCTTTTATGATTATGAAATTAGCGTGACGGTTCCATCAAGGTTTACGGTGGCAAATGGCGGTGAATTCATTTCAAAGACTATTCACGACGGAACGGTGACTTACTCATATCGTAATATCAAACCGGCATGGAGAATGGATATTGCAATTGCAGAATATGAGGTACTCGATAAGAATGGGCTTCGAATATTTTATTTCCCTGAAGACGAGCAAGGAGCGGTACGGGTAATGACGGAAATGGAGCATACGATCGATCTATTTACCGATTGGTTCGGCCCGATTCATGAGTACGGGGGATTTACTGTTATACAGGTACCCGAAACGTATGGCTCGCAAGCCGATGTGACGAGTATTATACAAACGGCGGATGCATTT
>PWJF01000427.1 GCA_003560935.1 Ignavibacteriales bacterium | reverse complement strand
CGTATACATGTTTTCCCATCTCAATAGCCTGTGCAGCTATAACAGCATGAGTGTGATCTGAAGTCGCACACATCACGACATCGATTGATTCCCCCAGATCATCATACATTTTCCTAAAATCATAGTATAGTCTTGCGTACAGTTTTACATCGGGATATTCTTCAAAAGCTTTTTCGGAATATCTCCAGTCCACATCGCATAGTGCGATTATGTTATGCCCTTTGAATTCTCTCAGGACTCCTGCCCCTCGTCCTCCTACACCAACACCAACTATATTCAGCCTGTCGCTCGGCGCCGGAGGTCTGCCTGCATCACCCCTCATCCCGAGTACATGTGCCGGTAAAATTGTAAAAGCAGCAGAAGCTGCCGCTCCTTTTTTTACAAACTCTCTTCGTGATAAAGACATGGTGTTTTCTCCTTATTAATTATAATTGGTTGATATACGAACTACTTATTATTATCTCTACAAGTACTAACATGAACTGACAATATATTATCTTATTTTTGTTTAAATGTCAAAAGGTATTAGAATATTCCCTTTTGGTTTTCTTAAAATATTCCTTCTGTCTAGGTCCGATTTATATTTTAGCTACTCTTTAAGCCGTGATCACATATATGCCTGGACAAGAGGGAAGTACGTTTCCATTCTTCCAGCCCGCTCAAACCGGCAATCCCTTCAAACGATGCGTATTGAAAATAATGGATCTTCATGAGATTCTAAATTTCATGATAAAAAGGATTTACTGGGCTTCGGTAATCCTGAACACGTAGGCATGCTGGAAAGATATGTCTAAAACTAAATCCGCAGGTACTGTTATTCGCATTTTGCCTTTGCGGTATTTCCATTTCAGTTCCCGGCCGGTGCCTAAAAGAGTTACTTTCGTATTCCGGGATGGCTTTATATGTCTCACCACCAGCTCCTTGCGTGGAAACAAGGGGGTGATAGCATAAACCGTATTGTTTTTTCGTGTAAACATGATCTCCTTAACAGCCTGACCTGGGAGTGGATTGATGGTGAGTCTGCTTATATCAAAATTTTCCAGGATATACATCCTTTCGGCAATACCATCTGTAATGGGATCATCGAGCAAAGCCGGGTTGATATCAATACGTTTACCTTTACTCCACTGAGTTGGAACTGTATGGCGGGTTGTGCCGTAAATCGCTTCACCGTTAATTTCGAGCCATTTGCCTATTTCTAAAAGTCGTTCACGCATAAATATGGGTATGCGCCCATCGCACGTTGGACCAATATTCAGCAAAAGATTACCCCCGTGGCTAACAACATCAGCAAGGATAAGGATCAGCTCCTGTGCAGTGTTGTAGTCTTCGAAGCGTTCGTTTCGGTTAAAGCCAAAGGATGCACCGATGCCGCGGCACTCTTCCCACGGGCGGGTAAGACTGGAGGGATCCAGCATATAAGTATATTCTGTTGTGGCATGACCGATTTCATAATCATCTTTTCCCCAGCGGTTATTGTAAACAAGGTTGGTGGTATCGGGCATGGTTTTCATGAGCCATTGAAGCAGTTCATAACTTCGATATTCGCTGGTGGTGTGCTGCCAGCTTCCATCCACCCATACAATGGATGGAGTATAGGTACTGTATAATTCCTTGAACTGGGGGATTGAATACTGGTTGATAAATTTTTCCGGATCCTGCAAATAAAGGGGGTTCAGGGCTTCGTACATCACATAATAGAGACCCATCTCCATCCCTTTATTTTTAACCGATTCAGAAAGTTCTGCCACAATATCCCTTCGGGGGCCGGTTTCAACACTATTCCATGGCCGGCCATACATTTCAGATGCCTGGGCGTTGGGCCACAGAGTGAAACCTTCCATATGCTTGGCCGTGAGTACCACATATTTTGCACCTGCCTGGCTGAACAATTCTGCCCAATCATCAGCATCAAAGAACTCAGCCTTAATCATTTCTGCAAAATCAAGATAATCGAATTCTTCACCATATACCCGGTTATGAAACTCCCTGGACATTCCAGTTCTTTGTTTATGCTCCTTATACCATTCTGCATAATCACGGTCAGCAAAAGATGGCACTGAGTAAACACCCCAATGAATGTATATCCCGAATTTTGCATCCTGCCACCATTGCGGTATGGGGCGGTTACGGAGCTGTTCAATTGAAGAATAGTCATCAATTTTGGGAGGCTGTTGCCAATCTCCCCTCGGCGAGTACGATGCCTTTGCAAAACAGCTTACTGAAACCGGCCTTATTCCTTTGCGATAATTTGAGTCATCCGAACTTACGATCAGGTAATTATCTGTCTCTTTCAGTTTTTCAATATCATGTATTGATTCCCTTCCAAGCCAGAGTGTTACAATTCTATCCGATCTAATCTGCACATCACGAATACCGTTAAGTTCTTTAGCGCTCATGCCGGATTCATACCCCAGAAGTAAAATTGGCAGCAATAAAAATGAGATCATTTCACTCTATCTCCTGATTTTGTGATTGTGATTACATGTATTCTATCAAAAATTATGTTTGTGATTTATGAATAATGGGCAGATTCTCTTCAAAGCGGTGGATTTAATAAATTTAATTTCGCTTCTGTAAACTCTCCTGAATATTTTTGTCCTATCCAATAAACCTTGATTCATTGGAATGATTGAATAAGATAATAAGGTTAATTGTGTCTACGGAGATATTCTTCTGCTTCGTTAATTTATTGAATATATAGCGCTGAGCTTATTCAGTAATTCTCTATACATCTCGGGGCGTACTATTTCAAGTGTGCTTATGGCATGGTTTGCCATATCGACATGATTTACCCATGTATTGCAGGGATTAGAATAATCCCACTCAACCGGACCGTTATAGTCAGTGTAATAGTTTGGCCGTTCATCGGGAAAAGGTTTGGTGAATTTACCTGCCCAGCTTCCCAGTGTAGGATCGTCGAGGTTATTGTCAGGATCAATCAGATATAATACCGATGGGGTATCTCCCACCCTGAAATACTGAGCCCACGGTTCATTTTTTACCACATCCTTCATGTGCATTCCTAATGACCCAAACATTGATAACTTTTCCAACATTTCGGCAGGTTCGTTGCCGCTGAACATTCCTTCGTAAGTCCAATTGATTTCAAGCCACCACATATTATCGAACCGGGGGTCATCATATATTTCGTTGCGGCCGAAACCGTTCCAATTATATTGGGTACAGGGTTGATCTGTTTTCTCCCAGTGATCGGGCATGTATTGAATGTGTTCTTCCTTCATCAGGTCTGTAGCAATGGTGATCAACTTTATGTTTCGGGCGAGATCGGGATTTTGGCGCAAAATTTCACCAAACAATCCCATATTCCCCCACACAAGTATATAAAGGGGGCTATCCGGACCGGACGCAGCTTCCCTGAAAAGCCGGGCGGCATGATCCCGGTCTTCAGCCAGTTTGTTGCTGAAAAACGAGGGATGAGGATAACCTTTCCGGTCTAACCGAAAGTCTTCGTAATCCCGGGCATAGGCTTCCACGGCCATTACGCATGCTTCCAGGCCACCCGCATACCAGCGATCGGGAACAATGCCTTCGATTGTAAGTTCATCGGCATACCAGAGCAAATGAACAAGAGATTGCCGGTCGTCGGGATCCCCTGCATCGATGTTGATGTCGGTGAAGACAAAAACGCGTGGATGTTTATCGGTATTTTGCATACATGAAGATGCAAAAAGGATGACAGTAAAAAAGAATAAATGTATTATTTTCATTTTCAATTATTATTTTAGTGCAAGAGAATAATCCAGTGTCCCTTATCAGGGCTATCCAGAAGTACCATTCCGTCAGAGGTAAGTTGACCCGGTTTTTCCCAATGTGCATTGTCCAGGTTGATCCATCGATAATTCCTCGTTCCGCCGGGTATGTCTAACGAAGCGGAACCTCCAGCGGGAAAATAAACCGCATATTTTATACCTTCCTGGGCAAGGAGATATGCTTGTGTATCGTCATGGGGCTTTACAAGGTCCGGCCGCGGCAGCGTATGATCGAGATCAAGTTCATCCGTTGCCATTCGCAACGATTTAATGATCTTTTGGGCTCGCGGACTTAATCCCATTCCCCACTCACTTTTTTCGTACATATATTTTGGGTCTTCATGAGGATGGGGTCTGTGAAAACGTGCACTTGCCGCCCCGGCAAAAACCATCCGACCCATGCGCGCCACAGACTCCTCTTCTCCACCTCTTACCGCGCCGTAGTTCTTGTTGTTGTTGATTGGACGGGGATGAGAGGAGAGCCTCTCCCTTACGAACACGATATTGTCGTAATGTCGCCGACCATACCCAAGTGTCGCGTTGTTCTGAGATATATCAACAAAGGTATATCTTTCAGGATTGTTAAAAATATGGGCGTGATCCTCACTGCGGACATCTTCACCCCGCCGCATATCCGTGGTATGAATTATTACCCCGGCCTCCTCTCCCTTTTGCCGGAAATAGTCCGCCCAATAGTCGCCGAATTCAACCTTTTCTCCGGTCTCGTTATGCATGCAGTAAAGGATGTTGGGATACCGGAGAGAAATCGAAAGCAATTTATCCACGTATGCCTTCTGGTAATGTAAAACAATCTCGTTGTTATCCAACCCCGGCACCGTTTTAAAAAACGGATGCTCGGTTGGTACGGGAACTGCACCATATTCTATAACATTCGGAAGTCCGGATTCTTCGGATGTATAGTTGATGTTGTTTGCCGGATTAAAAGGGTGGTGCGACCATCCGCCAAATGACTGATGATCATGGTATAAGTCGGCAGGATCCCATAGTTCTATTTGTACTATCAT
>PWJF01000279.1 GCA_003560935.1 Ignavibacteriales bacterium | reverse complement strand
TAACAGAATTCTTCGTACTCCTGGGAATATACTCCGTCGTTTAGGTATCTCGACTACAAAATAACCTCCCCGGGGTGTCTCAAACATTTCAACTTTTGCCGGAATGCTGCCGATCAATCGAGATGATTCGATAAGCATACCTTTGGTAATAACAAGATACGATCTCGAAAACCGTTCATACCCCTCGGCAACCGTGAGCGAAAGACGAATCACATTGTCCGAAAGATCCTCATACTTTGGTATAATACAGGTAAAAAACTGTGGGCCCAAACCAACTTTCGGCGTGAATACCCAACGATAGTATGTTTTTTCGTTGAATAAAAGCCGGGCAATTATTATGGAAAACCATACGAAGGGAGAGTTCACAAAAGCTTTACCAAATGGAATGAGTTCATCGTCACTCCATATCTCTTCTGCTTTTTTATTGATCCGAAGAAATGCATCCCAGTCGATACGCTCATGCTTGTTCCGTAAGTGCTCGATGCTATAATCCACTCCATCGAAGAGAATGTTATAGGGAAGGCCCTTTCTTCGAAGTTCATGAAAAAATACATCGAGTATTCTGCAGGAGACTTCCTTCATTGTTGTTTGACCTTTTTGATAGAATCTTACGAACAATGAGATATCGCTACTAAAACACTGATTTTTAAAGTTTACTTGCTCATTAATTTGCTGTAGAATTGTGACCGGCTCTTCGCGATCATTTTGGTTATGTATCTACCCACTCCCGGATGTACAGGCGAGCGATTGGAGAGGGTAGGCGCGAAGAGTCGCTTTTTCGGTTTCGGTTTTTTCTCCCTATTTCGTTTACTATATGTAGCGAAAGATTATAGTATCATTTTTTATTAATGTCAAGTTGTGTGAATAGACCACACCTCATCCCTCCACATCAACCCGCGTATCTTCCATCAGCTCATCTATAATGAGGTGTATATCTCCCCAGGGAGTGGAAAAAACCATAATCGGAGCGCAGCCGATGATGAGATTACCGATTTTACACTCATCGGAACGGATTTCCAGCAGACGGCGATACGTATTGGGGGATACGACTATGCCGGAAGGCGTTCTGCCGGACTCGAAGTAGAACGATTCGATCATATCATAAATCGCTTCCACAGGATCAAATATTTTTTTCATGATACCACCTCCTGTAATTATGGCTTCTATATATAATACGTTTTAACTACAGGAAATGTTTTGACCGGGGTTACATAATGTGTGCATAATCACAGAGTCATACTTACAGAATATTGGGTATTCGTGGATATCTATTGCTATTTCCCGTCACTTTTTGTAAAATGGTTAAGAATCGCTTGAAAAACCATCATTCATCATAACAACAGACAGCAGCATTTTTTCAGTATTGTGAATCTTTGCATGAAACGTATAGTGTGGAATACGCTCTGCATTAACCAAGGCATACCGGTCGTCGTTGTTCTTATTATTGTATTTCAAATGATCCATCCTCACCGGGTAAACAGCCTGCCGATTTGTAGTACTTCCGAAATACTTTCTGATATGTATGACAAACCAAACCCGGTGGATGAACAACAGCAAGCGGACTTTTTTTTACAAATTGCCGGGCAGTATTCCACAGATGCAAAATATGATAGTTCCACCCATTATTATAACAAAGCAAAATACATCTATCGGTCGATGGAAGATTGGGGAAAGTATATTACCTGTCTAAACGGTATAGGCCATAATCTCACCGTACAGGGAGAATACAAACAAGCTGAGGATACCTTGGAAAAAGCTCTATCGTACAGTATCAAACATTTCGGTGAGCACTACGATCTTGTCGCACAGTCACTCAATAATCTCGGCAGGGTAAACGTCGAAACCGGTAATTACGATACGGCACTTGAGCTCCATAAACGTGCGCTTACAGTGCGCCGTTCGCTTTTTGGTGAAACACATCTCGATGTTGCACACAGCTATAACAATATCGGAGTCGTATACTGGTTTAAAGGTGAACGCTATAAAGTCGAGGAATATTTTACAAAAACCCTTGCCCTGCGGCGTGAACTATTAACCCCTCCCCATCCGGATATTGCTGGCAGTCTCTTGAATATGGGTTTCGTATACCGGGATAGAGGAGATTACCGGACTGCAATCGAGTATTATGAAGAAGCACTGGAAATGAGAAAGGAACTGCACGGCTCTATCCATCCCTCCGTTGCCTCGGCTTACCTCACTCTCGGCGGGGTATACAGAAACCTTGAATACCTCGACATTGCAGAAGAATATTATAGAGAAGCATTATCAATACGACAACAAATCTTCGGTACCCGGCACCCGTCCGTCGCCCAGGCATTACAGAGCATAGCCCGGGTCTATCGCCATCGACGCGATCCGGTAATGGGGCTTTCATATGCACAACAAGCATATGACATGGTACAAACAATGTACGGTGAAAATCACCCGCTTACAGCGGATCTGAGCGAATTGATCGGAGATTTCCACAGGGAGCTTGGAAATCTTGATCTGGCGGAAAAGTATTTCACCATCGCTTTCAACGGCAATATAAATCGTTTCGGGGAATATCATAGTGCCACTGTTTTTAGTTTACTCGATTTAGCATCGATAGAACGCCTGCGTAATAATTATAAAGAAGCATTGAGATATCTTGAACGTGCCCGAGACATTCAAATACAAATGGGCGATGCATACGCACTTTCTTCCGTTTATCATGCCATAAGCAAAGTATTTGAAGAATGGGGGGAGTATGAACGGGCCGCACAGGAGATCCGGACGGCTATTGACATCCTGAAAGAAAATCCCGCAGGACATGACAGGGATCTCGGCGATTACTATATGCATCTCGGTTATCATAAGATTCGACAGGGGAACTATTCAACCGGTCTCGCATACCTGCAGCAGGGACTTATTGAGCTCGTTCCGGGATTTTCCGGCCAATCGGTATATACCAACCCCGATATAGCAAACTCTCTGTCCGATAGATATCTACTTGATGTCTTTAACCGAAAAGCAGATGCACTTGTTTCATATTTCAGAAATGTCACCGGTGATGTTCGCGATCTCGAAGCTGCTCTCGATACGTATGAGAGAGCATCGGCGCTCATCGACAAAATGCGTACGGGTATCTCAACCGAAAATGCAAAGTTTTTATTGAGCGAAAAATCTCACGGCATTTACGAGAGCGCAATCCAGGTATGTATTGATTTATATACTCGCCGGAACGATCGCATCTACCTGGAAAAAGCCTTTTCGTTTACGGAAAAAAACCGTGCCGTCGCACTATGGGAAGCATTGACCGAATCCAATGCCCGTACATTTTCAGGAATCCCGGACAGCTTGCTTCAACTCGAACAAACTTTACGCAACGAGCTTGCTTATTATCAGATCGAATTACAACACGAAAGACGCGATAGCATAACCCTTGCCAAATTTCAAAACCGTTATCATAGAATGTATACCGACCTTGAAGACTTAATTATACTATTTGAAAGAGAATTTCCCGATTATTACAAATTGAAGTATCAATCTGATCCCGTTTCAATAGAAGAACTGCAAACCGTGCTGGACGATTCCGAGGCTCTCCTCCAGTATTACTTCGGACAAAAATCTATCGTCGTATTCACTGTGACACATAAAAGCGTCGATGCTCATTCGGTTGAAATCGATGAGTCGCTCGAAAAAACTATCCGGGATTTTTCCCGCGCCATACGGCGGATAGACAGAGAGCAATTTCTGCAGACCGGCAAAGCATTGTACGATGTACTTATCGGCCCTACCGGGCAGCTCATCCGGAATGTTAACAGATTGATTATCATACCCGACGGGACGCTTTATCATATTCCGTTTGAAGCGTTGGTATCCGATGTTACCGTCGATAATTTTTCCGGGCTGCCTTTCTTACTCAAAGAATACACCATTTCGTATCATTATTCATCAACGCTCTACTACACTATTGCCCGCACACCGGATTCGATTGACGAACCGGAACAGTTCAGGTTCGCCGGATTTGCTCCGGTGTTTGACGAGAATCTTCCCGGCGGATATATCGTCACCTCTACGGGACAAGAATCGGCTTACCGGGGAGATGATTTTTCGGAATACTGGTTTGAAGCCCTCCCGTACAGCAAAGAAGAGATACAAGGGATATTAACGGTTTATGAAGAGCATAATATCCCGGCAACGGGATATTTTTACAACCGTGCAAATAAACGCGATTTTATCGAAGTAGCCCGAAATTATAAAATCCTTCACATCGCCAGTCATGGCTTCGTCAACGAAACACAACCGGATCTATCCGGGATACTACTCGCGGCGTCTCCCCCGGATACGTCTCTTCTCGATGGAATCGTGTATGCCGGGGAATTGTATAATCTTGATGTACGCACGGATCTTGTCGTGCTCAGCAGTTGTGAAAGCGGTACGGGGGATATTATCCGGGGTGAAGGACTTATGGCAATGACCCGCGGATTTCTTTATTCGGGAGCACAAAACATGATTGTGTCGCTCTGGAAAGTTTTCGACCGGCAAACAAAAGATTTAATGATCGCATTTTACCGGAGCGTTCTGAGCGGTAATACATACGCAGAGGCACTCCGGGATGCAAAATTACTCATGCTCGAAGATGAATTGACCGCATTTCCCCATCTCTGGAGCGGGTTTATTTTGATAGGAAGATAACCGCCGTATCCGTCAGGTCACTACCGCTTCCCTGACATCATCCACTTTCTCAAGGCTCCGCTCAAGATCCAGTATGAGATCGTTAACATTTTCTATCCCGATCGAGAGGCGAACCAGTCCTTCGCTGATCCCCGCGGCCG
>PWJF01000163.1 GCA_003560935.1 Ignavibacteriales bacterium | reverse complement strand
ATTTTTTATATTTTATTTTTTGAAAGAGGGGTGTAGCAAGTGTTTTTAAGAAAAAAGGAGCCACACATGAGTCACCCGGAGTACCCATTGTTATCTACAATTAACTCACCGGCCGATATGAAAGGGCTGAGTATCTACGAACTCAAAACATTGAGTAATGAAGTGCGGGAATATATGGTCGACGTCATTTCCAGAGTCGGCGGACATTTCGGCGCCGGTCTGGGAACGGTCGAGCTGGCGGTGGCATTGCACTACGTCTTCAACACTCCCGAGGATAAAATTGTGTGGGATGTCGGTCATCAGGCATATCCGCACAAGATACTGACCGGACGACGGGATAAGCTGCACACCATTCGCCAGTTGAACGGTATCAGCGGTTTCCTGAAAAGAACCGAGAGCGAATACGACGTATTCGGTGCGGGTCATGCAAGCACCGCGCTCTCCGCCGCGCTCGGCGTTGCAACGGCACGAGATTACGATCATAAAGATTACAAAGTTGTAGCGGTCGTCGGCGACGGCGCAATGACCGGCGGTATGGCGTATGAAGCAATGAACAACGCGGGTCTTCTCAAGAAAAATATCATCGTTGTTTTAAATGATAACAGAATGTCGATCGCTCCGAACGTCTGGGCGATCTCAAACTACTTCAACGAGATCATTGCATCGAAACACTTCAACAAGTTTAAATCGAATGTATGGGAATTGACCGGCAAGCTCGATACCTTCGGCGACCGTATCCGGAAGATTGCGGCACGGCTCGAGGGTGGAATAAAATCGATCATTACGCCGGGGATGTTGTTTGAAGCGCTCGGCTTCAGGTATTTCGGTCCGTTTAACGGACATAACATTTCGCAGATGGTCAAGATATTTAATGAAGTAAAAGAACTGTCCGGGCCGATACTCATCCATACGATAACACAAAAAGGAAAAGGATACACACCGGCGGAAAAAGACGGTCAGAATCTGCACGGTGTAACGCCGTTTGATAAGATTACCGGTGTTGCGGTGAAGAAAAAAGACGCACCGCCGGCGTATACAAAAATTTTCGGCAATGCACTTGTCGAAATCGCAAAACAAAATCCCAAAGTTGTCGGCATTACGGCGGCAATGCCGGACGGTACGGGGTTAAACATTTTACAAAAAGAAATGCCGGAGCGATTTTACGACGTCGGCATAGCGGAGCAGCACGCCGTTACGTTTGCGGCCGGTATGGCAACGGAGGGATATACTCCCGTCGCCGCGATTTACAGTACCTTTTTACAACGGGCGTTCGATCAGATAATACACGACGTTGCGATTCAAAAACTGCCGGTTGTATTTGTCCTTGACCGCGCAGGGTTGGTCGGTGCCGATGGCCCTACGCATCATGGTACGTTCGATCTTACGTATCTGCGCCTTATCCCGGGGATGGTGATCATGGCGCCGAAAGATGAAGAGGAACTGCGGGATATGTTGTATACCGCAACCGAATACCGTAAAGGACCGATCGCACTTCGCTATCCGAGAGGCAACGCTATCGGTGTGCCGGTGAAGGATACATTTGAAAAGATCGAGATTGGAAAAGCGGAAATCGTTCGCCGCGGTGAAGACGTCGCCATCCTCGCCGTCGGCAATATGGTTATGCATTCACTCAAAGCAGCGGACATACTACATCAGAACGGCATCCTTGCCGAGGTAGTCAACGCCCGTTTTGTGAAGCCGCTGGATGAGAAAATGTTCCGCTATATTGCGAGCCGTTATTCACACGTCGTAACGGTTGAGGATAATACTATTATGGGCGGATTCGGCAGTGCCGTTGCGGAATTCTTCGCTCAGAACGGTTTGAACAAGGTAAAACTTCACATGCACGGTATTCCGGATAAATTTATAGATCATGGGAAACCGAACGAACTGCACGAGCTGATCGGGATCGATCCGGAGGGTATTGCACGGGTTGTTGCCGCGCACGTTGCCGGCAAAGACGCACAAAAAGAGATCGCGGTTAAACTTGTAAGCAAATAATTACTGTAGGCCGGCTCGCAAAACCGCCCGGCATCCCGACCAAATAAATAACGAGTAGTTGCCATGAACCACGTTAATGTTGCGATTGTCGGTCTCGGCTGGATCGCGCAGGTTATCCATATTCCCATTCTCGATAAATTACCCGACGCATCGGTTGTCGCCGTATGCGATACGGACAAAGCGCGGGCACGGTACGTATCCGATAAGCTCGGTATTAAGAGAGTATACACCGACGTGGGCGAAATGCTCAAGGAAGACGATATTCACGCAGTGCACGTGTGTACACCGACCGATTCGCACGCGTCCGCTGCAATTCAGTGTTTGCAGGCGGGTAAAGATGTTCTCGTTGAGAAACCGCTTGCACGTACATACGATGAGGCATCCCGTATCGTACGAGCCGCAAAAGAATCGAATCAAAAGCTCATGGTCGGGATGAACAACCGGTTTCGCCCCGATGCGATGATCCTTCGCAGTTTCATCGAAGCGGGAGAGCTCGGCGACATCTTTTATACAAAAGGAGGCTGGCTGCAGCGGCAGTCGGATCAGAAAACATGGAGAACACGCAAGGAAATAGCGGGCGGCGGTGTGTTTATAGATACCGGAATCGTGATGCTCGATATGTCGCTCTGGATGATGGGGTACCCCGACATAGAGAAAGTCTCCGCCATGGCGTATTATCATGTAACGAAAAACGTGGAGGATTCCGGCGTTGCCATGCTTCGCATGAAAAACGGCACCACGATAACTATCGAAGTAAGCTGGTCGTTGAATATAGAAGACGATATCTTTTATTGTAATGTATTCGGAACGAACGGCAGTGCCCGGTTGAATCCGCTGCGCTTGAACAAACAATTACACGGCAATCTTGTAAATATGACCCCGGCAAAAATCGAGAAACCGCAAAGTCTGTTCAAGCGTTCGTATGAAAACGAGATCCGGCATTTCATCGGCGCGGTACGCGGTCTGCATCCGGTTATCTCCACCGGCGCCGAGGCGCTGCAGCGTATGCGGATTATCGAGGCGATTTATGAATCGGCGAAGGACCGTAAAGAAGTGACGATTACTGTGGATTGATTGATACCTTGGAGTTATTAGTTATCAGTTACTGCTAACCATTAACCAAATGAAAACAATTGCATTGATAACCGATTTCGGAACGGTCGATGGTTTTGTGGGTTCGATGAAGGGAGTAATATCGGCGATCGCACCGCAGGCTCAGGTCATCGATATATCGCATGAAAGCTCGCCGCAGCATACACATCATGCCGCATTTGTGCTGTGGTCGACATATAAATATTTCCCCGAACAGACTGTGTTTGTCGTTGTAGTCGATCCCGGCGTCGGCTCCGAACGCCGTATCATAATGGTAGAGGAGATAGAAGGGAAGAAATTCCTTGTTCCGGAGAACGGGATACTGGAATTCATACTGCCGGAGCTGATAAACCCGAAAGCATATCACATCAATAATCCGGAGTACTGGCTGAGTCGGGTCAGCTCGACATTTCACGGCAGAGATATCTTTGCTCCGGTCGCGGCGCATCTTGTTAACGGAACACGGGGTGAAGATCTCGGTGTCCGTATCGAGTTGTCCATTCCGGAATCTCCGTTCAGAGATATTAATGCGTCGACAATCGAACAGGAAGGTAGAATTCTGCACGCCGACCGTTTCGGAAATCTGATCACAAATCTTAGACCAAGAATTGAACGGCCGGACGATCTTTCCCATCTCTCACTTGAGATCGGCAACCGTACCATCGGGGCAATTAAGAAGACCTATGCCGACGGCGAGTATGGCGAGCTGATAGCCCTCGCCGGCAGTTCGGGGTTGATCGAAGTAGCCGTCCGGAACAGCAGCGCCCAGCAAATGCTCGGGCTGCGTATCGGAGATCCGGTTATTATTAGGAGTAGCTAGTAATATTATCAATGGTTAATATATTGAACACTCTGGATACAAAATATATAAAAGAATGCCTTCATCTTGCGCGGTCGGGATACGGACAGGTGAACCCGAATCCGATGGTGGGGGCGGTGATTGTCAAGGATGGCGTGGTGATTGCCGAAGGGGTGCATCGCCGGTTCGGCGGCGATCATGCGGAAGTCGATGCACTCAAAAAAGCAGGCAGCGGCGCCAATGGCGCAACACTGTATGTCAATCTTGAACCGTGCAATCACTACGGAAAAACGCCGCCCTGTACATCGGCGATCGTAAACGCAGGCATAAAACGGGTCGTCTATGCCGCCGAAGATCCGAATCCCGGCATCACCGGAGGCGGAAAGCAAGCGCTGCAAAAATGTGGCGTGGAAGTTCAAAGCGGTGTACTGCACGATGAAGCCGTGGAGTTGAACGAGCACTATTATTTTTCAATGCGATCGAAGTTGCCGTTCGTTATACTCAAAGCGGCTGCGACGCTCGACGGATATATTGCGGATTCGCGTTCAAATTCGAAATGGATTACCGGAGAATTCGCGCGGGCATATGTGCAGAATATACGCAGGGGTGTCGATGCCGTTTTAGTCGGCGCAAACACTATACTCCATGATAACCCGCGGTTAACGGTACATGACCGGATGGAAAGACAACCATACCGGACAATACTGGACGGACCGCTTCTCACACCGGTGAGCTCGAGAGTGTACACCGATGAATTTCGCAACCGGACGATCGTTGTGTGTACGAAAAACAATAGAAACAAAAAAAAGATCGAACGGCTTGAAAAGAAGGGTGTAACGGTTGTATCATATACAGGTACGAACAAAATAATACCGCTGCGCCGCATACTGCGGGATTTGCACAAGGGCGGTGTTTTATCGAT
>PWJF01000289.1 GCA_003560935.1 Ignavibacteriales bacterium | reverse complement strand
GGATGAATGGATGATAGTAAATGACACAGGAAATTATTATATTTATATATGAAAAAGAATGAATATACAGACTTTATCAAAAGATATTCAATGCTCAATTCTCCCGATAAGTCGCCGGGCATCGAAAAAATGATAGACCTCCAGAATGCCGTTTTTACAACTGCGTCGAAAACGGATATCGGAAACCTGTGGGAAGCAAGAATTGCATCGAAAATAAAACGTCAGAAAGAGTTTGCACGGCTGGCAAATATTCAAGAAACTACGTGACTGAACTCGAAAAGACAGTACACCTCGTAGACTCCATCTGCATCTCCCGGGGTATTCCATATACGATCATCGGAGGTATTGCCAATATCATACACGGATCCGGCAGAACAACCCAGGATTTTGACATTGTAATACAAATCGAAATCGACGAACTTGAAAAAGTATACGACATCTTCACCCGGGAATTCATTCCACTTAAAGAGAATCCGGGAAATTTTTTCAAAACCCATTTTGTGCTTCCCCTCCGGCACCGTCGCTACGACACCAGAATAGACATCTCGGCTGCATTGAGTACGTTTGAAAGAAATGCAATTAAGCGGAGTAACCGTCACCCGTTCGGTAAGAGTGAAGCTTACTTTTGCTCGCCCGAAGACTTGATTATCTTTAAGCTCGTTGCCCATCGTGAACAGGACATTATAGACGTGCAGGATATCATTACCAGACTCAAACACTCGCTCGATAAAGATTACCTCCTTTCAACCGCAAAATTATTTTCGGACATAGACCGTCAAGATATATACGACGAAATTTACAGCAGACTTAAAGAGGAATGATTGCCCGATAAACATGTTCGTTGTACGGGCGGCCGTAAACGGCCATTGCCGGGTGTTAGGTGGCAGGTGACAGGGCATGTTGCCCGGGGCTGGTGTTAGTTCGCCTGGTGCCTGGAACCTGGGACTTGGAGCTTAATCTTTGAATCTTTCTTACATGTCAACAGCATAAAACCGACAGGAAAATATTACTGATTCTGTTGACTGATATAAAGCGAATGTCCGTAAAACCATTTTTCATGTTCTCTGTAATTTTCTATTTCAGCATATTCGAAAAATGGATAATCATGAGCCTGGAGTCTGACAATTAAAAGCGCCTTTGGCGGATCGACTAAAAAGAACTCGTGTAATATACCCGGTGATGTGGTGACATATCTTTCACGCTGCCGGGCATCGATCATATCGCCGATCTGATATAAGAATACCCCTGATGAAAATTCTTTGTGGAATGGTATCTCCGCATCGAGCAAAAACACCGGATTGAGCGTGGCAACCTTGTCGCCTTCGTCCAACGGTCCGATCGCCTGTTTGATATCATGAGACAACGTGTGAATTTTCACACCCTCCCATTCCTCAACGGCGAACAACCGGTCGATGCGTTCGAACAGCACAGGCCCGCCGTAAAGAAAGACAACGGGAAACAAACACACAAGCAGAACGGCGGTTATCTTCCTGTATTCGACCGATAATGTTTTGTACAATGCTCCTATTAATAAAATCGCAAACGGAACAGGCAGGCCGAAATAATGGTCCCAGATCGGCGTGGCAATGAAGGGAACCGGAACCGTCACCAACACCAACCCGAGCAATAGAGCTATCATACTGGTATTCGATTTATCTCCCCCGGTTGTAAATCCGCCCTTCGTAAATCCATAAAGAATCAGCGTGAAGAGGATCCCGATAAATAAAACGATATTCGTAGGCATGCCCAGGAATTTCAGCCCCATCTCTATTCTCGATTTCAACGTCATGCCTTCAACCCCGTACGGCTCCAGTTCATTTATAAAATGAAATGTCAGGTTGTTGAAAAGAAATAACTCGAAATCTTTCACCACGTAATACAGAACAGGTAAAAAACCGGTTATCATCCCTGCACAGAGAGGCAGAGTATAATTGATAAAATTATTCTTATATAATTGCGGCCGCGGAAAGAATACGGAGACCAGAAAAAATACCGGCAGCATCACCACATAGTAAGACTTCATACCCACAGCAACCGCGATTGCCGCACCGCCTAAAAACATGCCATATTTTCGATACTTACTTTTTTCGGCACCGAGGAAGAACAAGTAGACGCCGAGCAGCGCAAAAGTCATCGAATGGACTGCATTCCATGCAAACCCCATAATGTGAATCGTGATCTCATTTAACACAAACAGTACCATGAGCATAAGCGCTATAAGCTTATCTCCGGAAAGTCTCAGAGAGATCGCATACATCAGGAGAGAGGAGAACACCATAAAAACAAATGTCAGCAGACGGGCGGTTAACACATAATAGGAGGTATCCGTGATCGTATATATTACGGCATATAACATCGGCAGATACGGCATTTGCAGAAATGAGAAATCCTCATACAGTGCATAGTCTTTCAATAAATAGCCCGCAGTAATGTACATATTCTCATCATGCATGAGGGGCTCGTTCATGATATATGAAAACATACCCGCCAACAGAAATATGCCGGCAAGTGTAAAAATAATATATAATACGATGTTATTATTCATATCTGTTTTCAGTTACGTACATAAATACTATATTTACCGGTATGATCTTCGATTTTATAATAAGAATCGTGGGGTATGCTTTCATCGAATACATAGTAAAATCTGTAATTACCAGGTACAACGATTGACGGCGGCTGTTTATATCCTATCCATTCAGTTAACGATGACATTGACGTAGTTCGGTGCCTTTCTTTTTGTCCGGGATCCAATTTATCACCAATCTGAAATAAGAAATGGCCGGTCGAGAACTCAGGATAGATCATTCTCCCCCCCTCCAGGACTAAGAGAGGTTCGATTGTGGCAATCTTGTTATTGTCCGGAACATGATGAGTTATCGATTGTGCTTCATGATGATATCCGACAGGGGTCCACCGATCGGTCGACGTAAGGTTTTGCACATGTAACGATGCTATCGGGATACCGTATACAGAAACAAAGAGGACAGCCACGGCAATGACCGACATGAATATCTTTTTAAAGTGATCGGCAAGTGCGGGATATATCGAAACAATAAATAGTATGATAAACGGGAACGGATATGCCAGATGGTGCTGCCAGAGTGACGGCGGCTGCAGCGCCGACATAACCGTGACAATCAGTACGGCGCCTATAACAAATGGTTTTTTATTAGTAATAAATTGAGCAAATATATCTCTCACGGATTTGAAATTAAAGAACAATAAGATAATGCCAATTACTCCGGCAAAGATGACAGGCATGATCGTCTGCCATCCCGCGACCTGTACGATAAAACGTAATTTGGAATAAACAGTTGCAGTACCGGCTGCGGTTAAAAAGTTATTTTCGAGATGCCATTCATAATTTAATGTATGAAATCCAAGATTATTAAACAGAAATAATTGCGGATCGTTAATGTAATAATACAGAACCGGCAGCAGACCGGTTAAAAAACCACCCAATAACGGCGCTAATGAGTACTTAATCTTGTGCAAAAAGGAATAGGATGCGGGAAACAGAAACGCCGAAATAATAAAAGGAGCTATCATCGCCAAATAATACAACTTAATTCCTCCGGCTACGGCTACGAAGAGTCCGGCAAAAAACACGTGCAGCGGTTTAACTCCTCCCCCAAAACTTACTTTGAGAAAAAAATATATACCGAGTAATGAAAAGACTATAGGGGGTGCAGCGTTCCACGCATATCCCATAGCATGTATTATGATTTCACTAAAAGAATACAACAAAACCCCCATGAGCGATAGAGGAAAATTATTTGTAACCATATACCCGAGCATATACATGACAACAACCGAGGCAAATACGGTCAGAAAGGTGAAAATGCGTGCATATAGCAAATAATACTCTGTTCCGGTTATTTTATATATTCCAGCGTATATAAGCGGCAAATACGGCATTTGGAGATAAGCGAAATCTTTGTACATCGTATTTGACTGTGCCAACACGCCGGCGCTTACATACATGTGCTCGTCGTTCATCACGGAGATGTTCATGGTGTATGAGAACATGCATACAGCAATCAATAATAATAGTAGTGCGAGTAGTATATATTCTATATCGTTCATTTATGCAAAATTTTAAATAAGAATTCAGGTTTATGAAAATTTCATGTTATTAATTGTGTATGGTTGAACGATATTTATCCGTGCTCTTCCGCGACAACCAAATGTCGAAAGTACCATAGTGACCCTGCCGAAAAGATCGAATGAAAATATATTCATCGGTAAGCAGGTCATAAAACATTGGATCATTCATGTAATTAAACCTATCCGGATCCGGTATACTTACAAGTGCGAGAACATCCGGTTTTCTTTCTATTACAGGATTATGAATAAGAGGAGTAAATCCTTTCTGTATCTTAACATACTCTGCTGCTTCTCTATCGGTTAACCCATAAAGATCGAAAAAGATAATATCTGGTGCGGCATAACTGATCCCGCCTAAACGATATGTACCTACTGTTGTTCCTTGTTGAAAGTTTTCGTGAAGCCATGTGCCTACTTTGATTTGATCGGTTCCCCTCATAAACATACTGTACTCACGGTTATTAACATAATCTGTAATGGGGGAAATCCATATGAGAAAAGAAGCGGTTAGAATACCCAATACTATTAGAGTTGTAACTATTTGCTTTTCAAATAAAACTTTATTCTTCATTATACTATCAATAAAATAGATAAGCCAGAAAGATAGATTTATTATTATCAGCGGCAGAACCGGAATAATGAATCTGCCGAACGGCATCCAGTCCCCCTGTGCATATATGATGAAGATCAAGTTCCCTGTTATTGGACCGAT
>PWJF01000331.1 GCA_003560935.1 Ignavibacteriales bacterium | reverse complement strand
CCAATCGTCGATCTTCGTCAACAACGGCATTTTTGTCCTGCCCGCATATGCGCGGTTTAAAATAGATTCGATGCCGTCGTAATCCCGTTTTTGAACGAGTATTTCGGATGGTTTTATGGATGCTATCTGGTCGGCGACATCGCGAAACGGAAATTCTCCCACAAAAAACTCACCGGTGGATATATCGACAAAAGCACATCCGATCATCTCGCCTCCGTTCGCCACCGCGTGGGGTAAAGCAAGAGCGGCAAGATAATTGTTCTGTTTTTGATCGAGCACTTTCTCGGAAAAGGCAATGCCGGGTGTCACCACCTCGACAACATCGCGTTTCACGATACCTTTGGCTAATTTCGGATCTTCAAGCTGTTCGCAAATGGCGACACGGTGACCCGCCTTTAGCAACTTGGGTAGATACGCTTCGAGTGCGTGATACGGGAATCCCGCAAGCGGTACATCACCCGCAGCGCCGTTCCCCCGCTTTGTCAACGTAATCCCGAGCACCTTCGCGGTGACGATCGCATCGTCTTCGAACGTCTCGTAGAAATCCCCCATCCGGAACAGCAGGACTGTTCCGGGATACCGTGCTTTGATCTTCTGATATTGTTTCATTAACGGTGTCGACATAACGCGCTGGTTCTATCCCTCCATTTTCTCGAGTTGCACCGACGTTAACTCGGTCATGAGCTTTGCAAAATCATTCACCTGTGTTGAGTGAATATACAAATCTATTGTTGAAATTTCAGCAGATACCCGAAATCCCACCCTGATTTTTGCCGAACCTCCTTTTGTATTATTCTGCACGTGTGCCGAAGTAATATCCTTCCAGTTCACCTGTGTATCGATGGATACGAGTCCGTTCTCACCGATTATAAACAAAGGCAGATACTGTAACGACATTATAACGATGCCGATAGTAAGCATATGTGCTATCTGATCGGGGGTAAGTTGATAGCCCATAATTGTAACAATAACAATGAGTAATGCAATTCCCGCCATACCGACGATGGATATTATACGAACATTGTCGGGTAGAACGGCAAATCGTGAACCGACCATAAATATATTTCCGGCGCGTTTCTGGCGTTCGCGGAAAAAGAACCGGAGGAGGATATATAGAAAAAATACGATAAGAAAGATTGTCATTGTTGTTCGTCTCGAGTTTTGTGTTATCTGTAAATATAATGAAATTAACATAAAATCCCCATTATTCCCAATCAAAGATCCCTCCCACAGAATTTCTTTTCTCCCACGAAAATGGAAATCTCACGAAAAATTTTATAATTCACTGATCCCGTAGATTTGCAGATTTTTTGTACTCCAGAAGGCAATGAGACCGTAATTTAAATCCAAGTTCTTAAGATATGTTCGCATACGAAATAGATCGTACGTTCTTGGTTTATTATTGCCGGCGAGAACGCCCAGAAGAAATGATTCATGAACTAACCAATAATCAATCTGAAAAGGTTTAAATTGAATATTATTATGAGTTGCCGCAATACAGACTTTATCATTGTAAGCGATCGAGTTCTGTTTAAGCTCGATAGCTAATGCCGATTTATAAATTTTATCATGATATCCAGCTCCTAATTCATTGTCTACTTGACATATTGCTTCGATTGTGGAATCGATTAATTTATCTATCGATACATTCTTGAAGAAACTGTCATCCCATCTTTCATACTTGTCTGTTCTTTTTTCATCGAAGATAACCCGCTTCGGATACGCTTTATGTAGTCCGAAATTAAGGAGTAAGCCAAGCCTTAATTTTGTTGCTTTGAGATATGACATCATTTGAGCATAATTTTCGGGGATAAAATCAGTCTGGATACATTTCAGCTCAACCACAATTTTATCATCTACAATTTCATCAATCTCAAAATTAGCTATACATTCACCTCGATAAAATAATTGAAATGGGACTTTGTACTTTGGATTTAATCCTTTATTCTGTAAATACAGATTAAAAATCTTATGATATCTTACTTCATCAAATCCGACACCAACATCTTTGAAAGTATCATAAGCACAGCCAATAATCTCATAACAAAGCTCTTTATAAAGTAAATCCTCATGAATCCTCATAATACATTCTCCTTACATCTCAATTTCGTGGGATTTCCATTTTCGTGGGAGAACAATTTCTTACAACTTATCCACTATTCCTTCCGCTATCTTCTCCGCCACTGCAAGAATCGTCAGCTGCGGATTAACACCAAGCGATGTCGGAAGAATACTTCCGTCGCAAATATACAAACCGGGTACTTCATGCGTCTCACCGTCGGGTTTGACGACCGACGTACGCGGATCGACACCCATTCTGCAGCTGCTCAACGGGTGGGCGCTGTACATGCAGATTTCGTTCGGACCATATTTCGCAGCCGTGAGTTTGACCGGGATCTCTTCCGGTGACCCGAATATTGTTTTTCTGACGTGAAGCGTTCCAACCTCCCGCGCACCTGCGGCAAAATGTATTCGCGCGGCTGTCTCTAATCCTTCACGCAAATACCTCAGATCACGATCTCCGATCGAGTATCGAATCACCGGTCTGCCGTATTCATTAATCTGTACCCTTCCATGAGAATCGGTATCTTTAACAAGTACGATAGACGCTCCTATATGGCGATAAGATTCCATCAGCTTTCGGTGCCGTTCACCGAATTCCGGTAATGATATCGCCGCAAGAGCCGGATGTACAGGTACGCCTTCGATCCAGTAACCTCCGCCGTCGTTCCGGTAATTCATAAACTCGTCGCACACCGCCGATTGAGGAATACCGTAACCGGGATCGATAATACGGTCGAACAACCCGAGAACCGCGGTTGTGGGATGGAGCGTAAGCGTCGAACCCACTCTTCCGTTTGAATTGGCAAGTTTTGATTTTAACAACAAGACGGGCGTGTTGATCGCGCTGGCGGCAACAATAACAATCGGAGCATCGATACTAAACGATCCGGTAACGGTATCAGACTCCACGGCAAGAAGATTCCCCTCAACGCTTTTTACTTTTCCATTAATGGTTATTCTTTCCGCACGCGCACGCGGTATAACCTGCGCTCCCGCTTTTTCAGCGTCGGGAATATAGGTAAGATTAACGGAGAGCTTTACATCGTACGAACATCCTAATCCACAGAAGCCGCATTCGATGCATCCATCGACATTTCTTCCTGAAGCGAACGAGTGATAACCGAGAGCGCGCGCGCCGTCATATACGATACGGTTATTTTCGTTATGGCGTTCGTACGGTTCCGGATGGATGTTGAGATACCGTTCGACTTTTTCAAAATACGGCACAAGTTCATTGTAAGAATATTGTTCAAGGTACAGATCTTTCTCCCAATGGTCCAAAACAAACCGGGGGGTTCGCAGGGATGTAGTCCAATTGATTGTTGTACTTCCACCCACCGTTTTCCCCTCCAAGATCGTGAACGATAGATCGTCCGTAGCCAGCCCGGCGCGGTGCTGGTACATTTTTTGATAGGCGTCATCCTCGCGTTGTGTGAAATCTTCAGCTTTGAAATATCCCCCTTCTTCGACGAGCACAACCTTCATCCCCGCTTCGGCAAGAACTCTGGCACAGACACCGCCGCCGCATCCCGATCCCACGATACATGCATCCGCGGTGATATTTATTTTGTTATCGGATTTCATCGGTATATTTCATATAATCGGTCCGCCGAACCCAATTTCTATCCACGACTCGTCCCGCGTATAGTGCATACTCATTATCAGTCGTTTTAATGCCTGGAAAGCCGTCCTCCGGAACTTCCAGATACTGGTCATCCAGCCGCGGAGGTATGCGTCTTTTTGAACATCCGGCATACGGTCGAGTGATGTAAACGAGCCGCTGAAAAGAAAAACAAAAATCGGATTGTTAAACACGGTAAGCAGGCGACTGAATTGTTTCTGATCTTCCGGATATGCTTCGATAAAGTAGCGATCAAGCCGGACGATCACATCGTGAAGATCGCTTTGATCGTTGTCCGTCAACGGTATGATTCTGCCTGCTATATGTGAGAGAAGGTATGCCTCTTCGCTTTTGAAGAATTCCATCTCTTCATACATTTCCAGCGATGGCGGAGTTCTCGAACAGCCGAGCGGAAGAAACTGTGCGAAAACAAGCACACCTGCACCAAGAAGGGTTTTCTTAATAAAAAACCGTCTTCCTGTGGAAGAGTATGAAGTATTCAGGTTACTATCCACGATGTATACTGTTCCAAAGTTTAATACTTAACCGCCATCGTCCGGCTCACCGTGCGCCAGCCCTCACGTTCGTACATTTTCCATACACGCTCGTTCTCTTCCCATACATCGAGCCAGATGCTGCCGAGATTCTGTTCTTTACCCCATTCCGTTCCCCGCCGGAGTAGCTCTGTTCCAATCCCCTTACCGCGGATTTCGGGGTCGACCATCATCGGATCCATATACGCGTGCTCTTCGGAAAAACCTTCGATTGTTCGTTTGGTAACGCGCACAAATCCGACCACACGATCATCATCAATAAGCGCAGTCAGTAAAAAGACGTTCTCATCGTCTACTTGTTTTTCCAGTATTTTCCCGAAATAAACGGTAACCGCTTCGTCGGGTTGTGCGATCCAATCCCGGGCAGTATTTAATTCCCTGTGATGTCGATGAAGTTGATTATATAATTTTTTTATTACAGGTATATCTTCTTTTATTGTTCTCCGAAATGTAGCGATGGTTCACCTCGTATTATTTGTTCTGAAATGCATAATTCATGATCTTGTACGCCAGTCGCGCCGCCGTCATTTCGGGGTGATGCAATCCCTTCACCGGTGCAAGCTCCACGATATCGAAACCGACGATG
>PWJF01000334.1 GCA_003560935.1 Ignavibacteriales bacterium | reverse complement strand
GGGTTAAAACGAGTTGAAACAATCATTTAATGCATTGTAAATATACTGCGGTTTCGCTATTTTATGCAGGCACGATCGTGGTGCTTTGAATGTTCGTGATCATGCTGTTGAACCTCGGCGATGAAAAACGTATTACCGATCGCGTGACATGGAAACAGACGGTTGCAATAGGTTTGTCGCTGGCATTTGTGATGCAGGTGCTCTACATTGTCGGTTTCGGTGAAACAGCAGATATGAAAACGATGTTTGCTCAAGCTGTCGATATCGGAACCGTCGAATACATCGGCAAAGACTTGTTGCTTTCTCTTCGTTCCTCGGCGCTGCAGCAAAGAAAGCTTTCGTCGTCAACAGGATAAGCGACGTGCATTCGATCGATTATATATTGATCGCCCTCCCGGTTGCAATCGCGGCAGCGGGAATTTATCTCGCAATTACGTGGTATCTAAAGAAATCCGAAATCCCGGCGGATCTTGCGCGAAGGTACGGCGGCGTGTATAAAGTATGGAGCAACAAATATTACGTCGATGAATTATATAATGCGGCTATCGTCAATCCGACCGTAAAGGGTTCGCGTAAACTGCTCCGGAAAGGTTTCGATGTCGGTATCATCGACGGTTTTGTATCATTGTCATCATCGGTTTGCCGGGATTGAATGGGTTCGAGGGTGAATTCCTGATCCTGCTCGGAACATTCCAGTCGCAAGCGCTTGATTCATACTGGTATGCGATACTTACCGCGACGGGTGTCATTCTCGCTGCGGGAGTATCCGCACTGTTCCGTTCCACATGTGGGCGCCCGACGTGTTGTCGATGATTGAATACGGCGAAAAAAGAAACCTTACATTCGATGAATATAAAGGTTTTGCATCGCGCAAACCGTTCCTCGCTGCTTTAATGGCGATATTCATGTTCTCGCTTTCGGGTATTCCGCCGTTTGCCGGATTCTTCGGCAAATATTACATCTTCCCTGCGGCAATACAGGAAGGATACGCCTGGCTTGCAATAGTCGGCGTGTTCGCAAGTGTTGTGGGAATTTATTATTATATACGTGTAATTATCTACATGTACTTTTACGACGGAGATGTATCACTTGAGGTCGAGCCGTCCTTTGTCGGTGTCGCGGCTTTAGTGATCTCAGCGATCGCGGTTGTGCAACTGGGTATTTTTCCGTCAATGGTATTACATCTTACAGCCGGATTATTCTAATCTATGCTACAGATTGCGTCGACACAGGAAATGCGGGGATGTGATGAGGAGGCGATACGCGGGTACGGCATACCCGGTATCGTGCTGATGGAGAATGCCGCACGCGGCACAGCTGATGCAATGCAGGAACACATACCCGATCTCGTTCACAAACACATTCTCATCGTATGCGGTAGAGGCAACAACGGCGGAGATGGATTTGCACTCGCCCGTCATTTGATTGAGCGCGGTTGTGCGGTAACGGTCGCTGCACTATCTCCGGTCAATCAGCTCAAAGGCGATGCGCGTATCAACGCCGGCATTATTCGCAGGATGTCGCGCACCGATTCAGCGGGCAAACTTACTCTTATCACATCGGCTACACTTCATAAACTTGAACAGTTTAAACATATAGATGTTATTGTCGATGCAATACTCGGTACCGGATTTAAGGGAAAACTAAAACCGAAAGTCGCATCGATTGTCGAATGGATAAATGCACAGCCTGCGATTCGGGTCGCCATCGATATTCCGTCCGGGGTTGATGCCGACACCGGAAGCGCCGAAGGCGTTACGGTGAAGGCGGACTTTACCTGCACTATGGGATTGATGAAAACCGGGTTGTTGTTATCACCGGGACGTGATGCATCGGGGAACGTAATCATAATAAATATTCAAATACCTCCCGAAGTTTTTCACCGTTCGAAAATAAAGACATTTCTTGTTCAGGAATCCGATGTTCGTCAGTCCTTTGCGAAACGCGCGCTCGATGCACACAAGTATCAGGTCGGCAAAGTATTTATTCTTGCAGGCTCTACCGGACTGACCGGTGCAGCAGCGCTTGCGTCGATGAGCGCGTTGCGAAGCGGAGCGGGTGCGGTTGTGCTGGGTATTCCCGAAAGTCTGAATCTTATGATGGAGAAAAAACTGACCGAGGTGATGACGCTGCCGCTTGCCGATAACGGTGCGGGCGTCATACAAGCTTCCGCGTGGGAACGGATCAAACAGCAATGTCAATGGGCTGATGTTATTGCAGCCGGACCGGGGTTATCAAGAACCGGCGATGTACAGGAAATTATTATTCGACTAATTAAAGAAATTCAAAAGCCAATCGTACTCGATGCCGATGGATTGAATGTACTTGCCGGTCACGATGGATTGTTTGCAAAGCGACGAGCGCCTGTAATTATAACGCCACACACCGGAGAATTCTCCCGCTTATCGGGAATAAACAGCGATAAGATAAAAAATGAACGGCTCGACGCTGCAAAACGTTATGCCCGTATGCGCAAGATCACATTACTATTGAAGGGAGGGCCGTCGGTGGTTGCATCAAAGGGCGGCAACGTTTATATTAACCCAACCGGAAATCCCGGCATGGCGACTGCAGGTGCGGGGGATGTTCTCACAGGAGTCATAGCCGGCTTGTGGGCGCAGGGATTGACCGAGGAAGCCGCAGCGTATTGCGGTGCTTATATTCATGGAGCAGCCGGAGACGGGGCGAGGAAAGAGTACGGCGAGTACGCACTAACTGCGGGCGATATTCAGGAAGAGTTGTTGAAGGTATTCAAGGGGATTACGGTTTGAACGAAAAAAATAAGGGTTTTTGGATTTATAGTGCTCCGGCAATTTTCTACGGAATACTTATAATCGTTGCTACAGGAACTCCCGGTTCGTATGTCCCATCGGTAGGGATTCCGGGACTGGATAAAATTATTCATTTCGGGATGCACTTCTTATTTGCAATGCTCGTACATCGCGCGTTGTTGTACCATGCAAACGGTACGATACTCAAATCCCGTACATTGCTGATGACAGTGCTTTTTGTTGCGGTATTTGGCATAGTTGTGGAATGGCATCAAACATTTATCCCCGGACGTACCCCCACAATAGGTGATGGCGTGGCAAATATTCTCGGTGCAGTTGTTTATTCTTTGCTTTATACAATAGGATTATCACGGTTCTGGCCCGAGAGGAGCATTCGCTTTTTACGGAACTCATGAATAAACAGCTTGTTATAGGTAGTAGGTGGAATGTGAAAAAATATTTGACAAAACTATCGATAATTGATATATTTTAATAAATAACTAATCAAACTCCATATTAAACCAGGAGTTGATAAAGATGACAAAACTAAAACGAGGTAAGGTACCGGAGGCCGACCTCAGGCTCACGTATCCAAAGGTAATCGAGATAAGCTTAATTATCACAATTGCCGTATTTATAATCGCATTCAGATTTTTGCCTGAGTGGGAAGGTCCGGAAGGTGTCTTAGTTGCAGACCAGGAGCTTGTAGACATTGAAGATGTCGATGTCACAAGACAGGAAGAGAGACCGCCGCCACCGCCGCGTCCCCCGATTCCGATAGAAGCACCGGGTGACGATGTAATGGACGATCTTGATTTTGCGTGGAGCGAGCTTGATATGTATGAAGACGTTCCCCCACCGCCACCGCCGAGAGACGATGAACCGGAAGAGCAATTCTTCCTGGCGGTCGAGGATATGCCCGAAATTATCGGCGGCATTGAATCGATCCAGCGGCGTGTGCGTTACCCCGAGCTTGCTAAACGAGCCGGTGTTGAAGGTACCGTCTACATCTATGCATTCGTTAGTGCTGAAGGAAAGGTTGTCAGAACCGAGATCGTAAACGATCCTGGTGCAGGGCTTGGCGATGCGGCAGCAGAAGCTGTTCAGCAAGCGGAGTTCAGACCCGGACGACAGAGAGGTCAACCGGTTCCGGTTCGTGTCTCGATTCCGGTACATTTCCGGTTACAACGATAGGGAGTTTATTTATAAAGCCCCTTATCGCATTGCGATAAGGGGCTTTTTATTTCATCTATGGAAATAGAATTACTTCTCTTATTTTTCCTTGCACTTTTTTTCAGCTCATTATTTTCCGCATCTGAGATAGCGTTTATTGTCGCTAACAGATTGAAAATAGAAGTACGCTCGCGAAAGAAAGTTACCGGCGCGGCAACAACACTCGCTTTTACGAAACAACCCGAACGATATTTCTCAACGTTACTGGTGGGCAACAACATTGCAAATGTTGCATGTTCATCGATAGCAACCGCATTGTTCGGCGTTTTCTTTGGGTGGGGAGAATTCACAATTCTTATCGTGGTATCTATTTCACTTTTAATAGTCGGTGAGATCATACCAAAGACGATCGCCCGCGATGTTGCCGATTTCATCGTTATTCTTTTTGCACTCTTTATAAAAACCATACGGGTAATTCTCTACCCGCTGGTGTGGCTTTCAGAACGAACCTCGGGACTTCTACTCGGTCTGTTTAATGTTAGCTCTGAAGAAGTAAAGCACTTTTTCTCACGCAGCGACATCAACCAGCTCATTCGCGAAAGCAGCGAGAGTGGGGAAATGGATACCGAAGACGGTACCATGCTCGTAAAAGCAATATCGCTTGCGGATCAGCAGGTTCGGGAGGTGATGATACCGCGCACAGAAATTGTTGCGATCGAACAATCCGCAACCGTGCAGGAGGTTATCAGGATCTTTCGCAGATCGGGACTTTCCAGACTCCCTGTCTATAAAGACACTCTCGATCAAATTGTCGGTGTGGTGTATGCTCACGATCTCTTCCAGAGACCCAGAAGTTTAAAATCCATTATTCGCGAAGTTTGGATCGTGCCC
>PWJF01000246.1 GCA_003560935.1 Ignavibacteriales bacterium | reverse complement strand
GTTTTTCGACCGGACATTTTTCCGTATAACATTTTATTCCCTTGAGAAAAAGCTTCTGCCGTTCACGACGGCACAGCTTACATACTGCTTCTGTGTAACGCGCCATGTATCCTTTCCTTTAATTAAACACTATTAGACACGCCGTCTTTTCGGCGGTCGACATCCGTTATGGGGTATCGGGGTGACGTCACGAATGCTGGTAATTTCCAGTCCGTTCGCCTGCAGCGAACGGATCGCCGCTTCCCTTCCCGAACCGGGACCTTTTACGAATACCTCGACCTTTCGCATGCCGTAATTATACGCTTCCTTTGCCGCCGCTTCGGCAGATACCTGGGCAGCAAAGGGGGTATTCTTACGTGATCCTTTAAACCCGTTCTTGCCCGACGACGACCATGCGATGGTGTTACCGTAAATATCGGTAATGGTTACGACGACGTTATTGAAGGTCGCTTTAATGTGCGCGCGACCGTTAACATCGACATGAACTTTACGTTTCTTCTTACCTGTGGACTTCGCCACCGACACCTCCTGCTATTACTTGTTAGTAGATCAAAAATTACTTCTTCGCCGCTACTTTCTTCTTCCCGGCGACTGTTTTGCGCTTACCTTTACGGGTACGCGCGTTGGTACGCGTCCGCTGTCCGTTTACCGGTAAGCCGCGCCGGTGACGCAGCCCGCGATAACACCCGATGTCCATCAATCGCTTGAGGTTCATCTGGGTTTCACTGCGCAACGCACCCTCAACTTTGTAGTCGGACGTAATAATCGAACGAATCTTTGCAACTTCTTCATCGTTCAGATCGCCGATTTTCCTGGTGTGATCGACATCCGCTTTATCCAGAATTTCCGCGGCTATCGATCTACCGATACCAAAGATGTAGGTTAAACCGACTACCGAATGTTTATTTTTTGGTAAATCTACGCCAGCAATACGTGCCACCTGATACCTCCTAGCCTTGCCGTTGTTTATGCTTTGGATTCTTACAAATTATTCGCACGACGCCTTTTCGCCGTACTATCTTACAATTATCACACAATTTTTTTACCGATGCACGGACTTTCATTTTTTGTCTCCGCAAATACTATTTATATCGATATGTAATTCGTCCTTTGGTCAAATCGTACGGCGAAAGTTCTACTGTGACTTTATCTCCGACCAAAATTTTAATAAAATTCATTCTCATCTTGCCTGACACGTGTGCAAGAATCTCGTGACCGTTCTCAAGTTTTACCCTGAAATGGGCATTGGGTAACGTTTCGGTTATTACACCGTCAACTTTTATCGCCGTTTGTTTAGCCATAATAAAATTTATGCTACTTTCGACAATATTTCAGCTTCGCCGTTTCTCACAATAACTGTGTGCTCATAATGTGCGGAAGGTCTTCCGTCAGCCGTAACTATCGTCCAGCCATCCTTTGCAACCTTCACCCGGAATGTTCCGCCGTTGACCATCGGTTCAATCGCAAGAACCATTCCGTCCACAAGCTTCATTCCCGTTCCGCGTTTTCCGTAGTTGGGAACAGCCGGTTCTTCGTGCAGACTTCTGCCGATACCGTGTCCGACCAATTCCCGAACAACATTATAGCCGGCAGCTTCCACATATTCCTGAATTGCAGCCGATATATCATGTACGCGATTCCCCGCCCTCGCTTCTGCGATACCGATAAACAATGCTTCGCGTGTTATTTTCAAAAGACGTTCGGTTTCGGTATCTATTTTACCTATCGGAAATGTCCGGGCGGAATCGCCAAAGAATCCGTTTTTATTGATACCCACATCCACCGATAAAATATCGCCTTCTTTCAAAATACGCTCACCGGGGATACCGTGTACGACTTCCTGATTAACCGAAGTGCAGATACTTCCGGGATACGGAGAACTGTTTCCCTGGCGGTATCCCTTGAAAGCAGGAATTGCTCCCTGCGATCTGATATGATCTTCAGCTAATCGATCGAGTTCTATTGTCTTAACACCGGGTCGTACATGTTTCTCAATCAGATCGAGAACTTCACAAGCGATCCGGTTGCTTTCACGCATCCCGCTATGCTCTTCGTTATTCCGTATCGTCACAGTATTCTTAATATATAAAGTGGGTCACCCTCTGCGTCCACGCATCTTACCGCTCTTCATAAAGCCGTCGTAATGGCGCATTAACAGATGCGACTCAATTTGTTGCAATGTATCGAGCGACACACCGACCATAATCAGCAAACTCGTGCCGCCGAAGAATTGCGAAAAACTAATAGTCACGCCCGCTTGATATGCAAAGCTCGGCATAATAGCGATTATCGCCAAAAAGATTGATGCAGGCAGCGTGATACGGGTTAAAATATTATCGAGAAAATCCGAGGTTTGCCTGCCCGGACGAATTCCGGGGATAAAACCTCCCTGCTTCTTCAACGTATCGCTCACTTCTTTCGGGTTAAATGCGATAGCAGTATAGAAATAGGTGAAGAAGATAACAAGCATAGCCGTCATAAACGAATAGGGAAATGACGTCCAATCGAAATAGCGTGAAATACCCGCCATAAATTCGCTCTCGGGGAACAGAGTCAATACCGTGTTCGGTACAAACATGATCGCCTGAGCAAAGATGATCGGCATAACACCCGCACTGTTTACTCGCATCGGAATGTATTGTGTGACACCGCCGTACACTTTTCTGCCTACAACCCGCTTTGCATACTGTACGGGAATCCGCCGCGTACCCTGTGTAATCAATACGACAGATGAAATGATCAGTACAAGAGCACCGATAATGACAAGCTCGATCACTATTTGGCGCGCACCTGATGCAACCATCTGGTATTCATCGAGCACGGCATGCGGAAATTGTGCGATAATGCCGATAAAAATCACCAATGAGATACCGTTTCCAATTCCCCGTTCGGTGATCTGTTCACCAAGCCACATGAGGAACACCGTTCCTGTTGTCAGGAAGAGCACCGTTTGCAAAGTAAAACCGATACCCTGTACTTCAGGAGGAACGATCGGGATACCAGCGGCGCTTAGTGATCCAAGACGCACACTCATACCCCAGGCCTGCATTACTGAAATAAGTACTGTTCCATAACGCGTCAACTGAATTATCTTCTTCCGTCCTTCTTCACCTTCCTGGCGAAGTTTTTGGAAATATGGAACAACGGCGCCGAGCAACTGTATGATAATCGAAGCGCTGATATACGGCATTATACCGAGACCGAATATAGCGGCATTACTGAACGCTCCGCCGACAAACAAGTCATATAGGCCAAACAAAGTATCCTGCGCCTGATCACGCATTGTCGCCGCGAGCAAGCCGGCATCGACACCCGGGAGCGTTATATGCGCACCTATCCTGGCGACGATCAACAACGAAAGCGTAAAGATGATACGCGTTCGAAGCTCCTGAATTTTAAAAATATTTCGAAAACTATCGCTTAAACGGCCCATACTTATTTCATTATTGTAATTGTACCACCGGCGGCTTTTATTTTTTCCTGCGCGGTTTTACTAAATGAATGTGCACTGATTTTCAATGCAGTTGAGATCTCTCCGTTTCCTAGAATCTTAACGGGATAATTTTTCCTCACCTTACCTATATTGATGAGAACCTCCGGAGTTACGGTATCGTCTGCAAATTTCCCGTCTTTGTGTAAAGATTCAAGATCTGAAAGATTTACCACCTGATAGGTAGTTTTAAATTTGTTGCGAAATCCGATTTTCGGAACGCGGCGCTGCAGCGGCATCTGTCCGCCTTCGAACCATGCACGGAATTTCGCACCCGACCGTGAATGCTGTCCCTTATGACCGCGTGTCGATGTTTTACCATGACCCGATCCATGACCGCGTCCGATACGCTTACGGTTCTTTTTCGATCCGGGAGCCGGTTTTAATGAACTTAAAGTTATTGTCATTACGTCTATCCTGCTCGTTAAACTCGTTTATTACACTTTTACTTCTTCAACGGAAACAAGGTGTTTCACTTTATTAATCATTCCGCGAATTTGCGGGGTATCTGTATGCACGACCGAATGCCGTATCCGTTTCAAACCGAGCGCTTCGATCGTTCGTTTCTGACGCAACGGGTTATCGATAATGCTTCGTATTTGCGTTACTCTTATTTTTTTATCAGCCATTTGATGCCTCTTCGACTGCAGCTTGTTTGAATAATTCTTGCATTGTCATCCCGCGATTTGATGCCACCGTTCGAGAATCGCGCAAATTTAATAACCCATTCATCGTTGCTTTTACAAGATTATGCGGATTCGTTGATCCGAGTGCTTTGGTTAGAATATCACGAATGCCGGCAGATTCCACGACCGCCCGCACACCGCCGCCTGCAATAATTCCCGTGCCGGGCGATGCGGGTTTCATAAGAACTTTCGCCGAACCGAACTTAATGAACACTTCGTGCGGGATGGTGCCGTTCACTATCGGTATTTTTACCAGATTCTTCTTCGCATCATCGACGCCTTTTGAAATAGCGTCTGCGACTTCATTTGCTTTTCCGAGTCCGATACCAACGTGACCGTTATGATCACCGACCACAACGATTGCGTTGAAACTAAATCGCCGGCCGCCTTTAACAACCTTCGCGACGCGATTAATATGAACCAACCGTTCTTTTAACTCTAACTCACTTGCTTTTATTTTAGCCAAGGTCTATCCTCTTCAACAAATTAATTCTCCCGATTATATCGGGATCATTGATTAAAAAACAATTGATATAACATACTTTTCAGAACTGTAAGCCGCCTTTGCGCGCGGCATCTGCTAGCGCTTTCACACGGCCGTGATACCGGTATCACGGCCGTGTGAAAGCGCTAGCAGATGCCGCGCGCAAAGGCGGCTTACAG
>PWJF01000487.1 GCA_003560935.1 Ignavibacteriales bacterium | reverse complement strand
GTTGTAAATACGTTCCGGGCAACCGTCCTTCGGGTGTGTAGATATTTCCGGATTCACGGTATGATATCCGGCCTGTCGCTACCCATGAGTCGCTGCCGTGATTGATGCGTCCGAATCCGGAACCAAGATTGTTCATGGTCGAACCGTAAAAAGCAACGGCACCTGAAGTACCTCTGCTCCACATGCGCGGTATATCTTCGGTAAATACATTTATAACACCACCCAATGCACTTGAACCATATAATAAACTCGCCGGACCACGAACCACCTCAACACGATCTGCACACATCGGATCGATAGCAATGGAGTGATCGGGAGTTATTTCGGATAGATCGCCGATTCTCTCACCATTATCGAGAACGAGCACCCGGTCGCCGTCCATACCGCGTATAACGGGACGAGCGGGCACCGAACCGAACGAGCGCATAGCTACTCCCGGCTCCCAATCGAGCATCTCGCCGAGCGAGACCGTCGCACGTCGTTGTATGTCTTCCGAACTAAGTGCCTGCGCCGGTTGATACGATACGGGGGTTCCGAGCGGCGACGCTGTAACAATTACCTCATCTACTTCAAATACTCTCGGAATTAATTCTATCTGTATACCGGTCAGTGCATCCCCGGGGATGACGATCTCGGTTTCATGCGAATGATAACCCACGAATTGAACACGCAAGGTATATCTACCGTACGGTATCCGTTCGATCGAAAAATTCCCGGCACGATCGGTGATCGTTCCTTTTTGTAATTCCACAAGATAAACCGATGCCCGCATCATCGGGTCTCCACCGGTTTGATCGACTACGGTCCCGGACAATGAGTATCGAGCCGTACCTGTCTCTTCGCTTATTGCAAGAGAAATTACTAATACTGTGCACATGATTATCGAAAACAGCTTTTTCATTATTTATCTCCGGGTATATTGTTCCATAACATCCCGTACCGAAAGGATAGTGTTGATTTAAAAAATGGTGACTTGAAAACTTGTTAAAGTTCAATCCGGCGGGAAATTCGGGATGTGTGTTATGCATTATCACTGGTTATTTTGCTATCTATATTTAGATTAAGTCTAAATAAATATAGCGAATATTTTCTATAATTGCAATATTTTGAGAAAAATTTTTTACATTATACCTACCAAAATCACTCTTATCGAATCATTCAATATATGTTGGCTTATGAATCAAAAACATGTACTTTTACTACTCCTTGCCGTCTTTTTATTGGTGGGATGTACCGATAACGAGGATCACTCCGTCATCGATGTTGTACTCCCCGATACGTTAAATCTCGTCATCATGTCCACCACCGACGTTCACGGCTGGGTAATGCCGTGGGATTATTATGCGGACGCACCCGAAGAACGATACGGACTTGCGAAAGCGGCAACGCTCATCGATTCAATTCGTAACGAACACAACTTCACCTTACTTCTCGATGCGGGCGATTGGCTGCAAGGAAATCCGTTTGCCGAGTACTTTGCAACGGTCGATACCACGCAGCCCTTTCCTTTCCTGCAGGCAGTTGACTATCTCAACTACGATGCCGTTGTGCTAGGGAATCATGAGTTTGACTTCAGCGTCGACCTCTTAAATAAAAGAATCCGGGAAACCCGCACACCGATAATCGGTGCTAACATGTATCACCACAACACCGATGAGCCCGTATTCAAACCGTATGTTATGAAATCATTCGGTGATCTGACCATCGGTATCGTCGGATTGAATACACCGGGAACCGCAGTATGGAACCGCCCGCGTGTCGAAGGGCGAATCGATTTCATCGACGGTGTCGAGGCGGCACAGCGATTTGTTCCGAAAATAATTGATGAAGGTGCCGATATTGTGATCGTGCTTACTCATACCGGATTGGAGGGCGGATCAACGTATGCCATAGCAGACGTCGGTGAAGAAAATTTCGGGCAGCAAATAGCTGAAACGGTCGCTGGTGTCGACCATGTTGTACTCGGTCATCACCATCGTGTTATTGAAAGTAAAAGTATTACTGGTCCCGACGGACGTGAAGTCGGCATTGTGATGGCAGGCAGATGGGCGTCGCACCTCGGTGTTTCGGAGCTTACGGTTACATTCGACGAAGATAACAATCGTTGGATCGTTATCGATCAAAAATCGAAAGCGCTCCCGGTTATCGATGCAGAACCCCATCAAGGACTGGTCGGTCTCGTAAAAAATGCGCATGAAGAAGTCCGTGCATATGTCAATCAACCGCTCGCACAAACACCGGTACGATGGAGCGCCGAACGTGCCCGTGTTGAAGACACTCCCATTATCGATCTTATACAGCATGTCCAGAAAGAAGTTACCGGCGCTGATCTATCGGCTGCCGCAGCGTTTAATCCAAACGTCGCATTCGGTCCCGGTGATATAAGACTGCGTCATATTGCACAGCTATATCCGTATGAGAACACCTTATACGTTCTCGAAGTGAACGGCAAACAGGTACGCGATTTTCTTGAATACACATCGCGATATTACTTACAACCGGAAACCGGAGAAAAACCCCGGGTGAATCCGAACTGGCCCGGCTATAACTTCGATATGTTTGCCGGTGTGGAGTATATTCTCGACCTGCGCAAGCCGGTCGGCGAACGCGTTGTCGAGCTCACACGAGAAGGCGTATCCGTCACCGATGACGACATCTTTACCATGGCGGTGAACTCATACCGCGCCGTCGGCGGCGGTGGATTCGATATGCTTGCAGATGCACGGGTGATAGAAGAAATAGATAAATCGGTGCGGGGTATGATAATCGATTATGTACGTGAAAAGGGCGAGATTAAACCGGAGGATGTGTTTGAGAAAAACTGGCGGATAGTGCCGGAGATGTAAATCGGCTCGCCGAGCTGATCCATGGAGGTAAATGAAAATTCGGGAATTTTCGTACCCATCTACCGGGACGATACCCTGTCCCGGTAGGATGGTAAAGCTCACAATATTTTCGTAAGTTCCAACGGGACGGTGTCCCGTCCTCCATCACGGTGCGCTCGGTCCGACCACGACTGCATTGAGCAGCAAGCGGTTCGGCCCGCGGAAGTACGCTCTGAAGTTTACGTCCTCGGCAAATGCTATTACCCTTCCACTGCCCACACGCTCTTCGTATGCAAACACCGCTCCAGGCATTCGCTCGATCGATTCTTCCCATGCATGTCCCGAAGCAAGTATATCTTCCTCCGCATACGAAACCACGACACGACGCGCAGGTGACGGCGGACCCTCGGATGGTAAATAAATGTTCGCTGAGTTAACGAGTACCGGCAGCTCTTCGGATAATCCGGCCGTCATCCACGTGTCGGCGTTGATATAAGTACGGAAGATCGCACCGGGCACCGAAAACCGCTGCATCTTTTTGTTCTCTTCAATGTCATACCATGATCTGAGCGATGTCAACTCAAGCTGTTCACGCACGAAATCGGTTGCGCCGCCGGTTATTGCAACAAGCGTTCCTCCGTCGCGTACCCAGCGTTTTAATCTTTCGATTCCTTCTTCACCAATCTCCCGCGCCAGCATACCGCCCGAAACCGACGGCAATACAATGACATCGAATTTATCAAGCTGCATATTCCTTATCGAACCCGCTCGAATGATCGTATGCGGGATTTCATAGTGCCGGTCGAGTGTATACCATAACCACCCAAAAGAATAACCGAACACGGGATATTCCGCGACAAGAGCTATTTCCGGTTTACGAAAATCAATAGTCGTGGGCGAACCGGGAGCGGTTAATCCTCGTTCCGCACGTCCGGTATCGATTGCATTGATCTGCAGACCGAATCGTTCCGCGATTTCACGTACTGCAGAATGCACACCCTCTACCGGTTGATTCACACGAACGACAACGGTCCCGCGTGCAAAATCCATACCCTGTATACGTGTCGGTTCCGTCATCATTGCAACCCGGTACCCCTTATCCCGCAGATGATACATTGCGGATACCGATTTTGCTTGCTTCCCGTCGATAAGATACGCATAGTTGGCATCCCGATCGGGCAACACAGCAGTGAGATTAATTTCATCTATAATGCGTTCCGCATTTATCGAGCGTCCGTCGGCTGTGCTGTACGCCGTCACATTAAAGAGCAGCGGCAATGAGTATGCTGTTATATCATAGAAACGCGGACTCTCCGCTCTATCGACACGATCACGTGCTTCCTCTAAAAACTCCGTCGGCATCGGAACAGAAGGTTCGAGGAGTGTACGGATAAGCCGGTTGCGTGGCTGCGCCGCTTCTATCATATAACTTCCTTGCGGAATTGTTTGCCTCCCGATTGATTGCCCGGTTCTGTCGCGCACATTATTCAACTGCACATCCGCATTCAACCGGTTAACTTCTATACCGTTGCGGATCAACAAATTCACAAGCTCACTTATTAGATACGGATCACCGTCATCGCTAATGATATATCGCCGTATTCCCTGTCGGCCGTCATCGATAGCAGCACGATGCGCATTGTAATAATCTCTCAGCATTTCTTCGCGATTGTCAGCAGCCGTCCTGACAAGCGCCCACGATGCAACGTATTGCTGTTCGAGCGCGTCGGCAATGGTGCGAATGGTCCCGTCAACGCGTTTTAATGCAAGTCCACGCGTCGAACCCTGTTCGTACAGCATACCGACCGCACCTTGATAGCTGAGATAGGATGTCGTATATGCAGGGTAAAAGTAATTAAACATCTCCCGCTTTGTATATTCGAATCCACGATCATCAAATGCATCGGCGTGTGCTTTGCCGAAAACCTCGAACCATTTCGTTGCATAATCCGGGAAGAACGGACTGACAGGATCGGTCGGCGGATCGAAATAAAATTCGACGTCGGGTCCCATCTCAT
>PWJF01000436.1 GCA_003560935.1 Ignavibacteriales bacterium | reverse complement strand
GTGCTTCACCGGAACGAAGCTGCCGGTAAATCGCTTCAAGCGCATCTTCTTCAGAGCGTGCGGAGTCGCGTTGAATAGTATTTGCGATTACCGATCCACCTGATGCGCTATCGCTCTTCAGGAGATGAATTTTTTTAACGTTCGACTTTTTGATCTGCTTTATACTGTCTTCGGTGAAAACCGCATCTTTGCTCAAAAAGATTTCACCCGTTTTCGTATCGACGACGTCGCTGCAGATGATTCGATCGACATATTCCGTAAGGTCGGCTTTCTTCACATCGACTTCCTCGACGAGATCGAATAAATCGAGCAGTTCGTCGTCAGATGAGTAACCGAGTGCACGGAGCAGCGTCGTAACGGGGAATTTTTTCTTCCGGTCGATGTACGCATACATCACATTATTGATGTCGGTTGCAAACTCTACCCATGATCCCCGCAACGGGATTATCCGTGCGGAGTAGATGGGGGTTCCGTTCGGGTGTTTGGATTGGCTGAAAAATACACCCGGAGAACGCCGCAACTGGCTGACAACGACACGTTCGGCGCCGTTATATATAAACGTACCGCGATCGGTCATCAGTGGGAGGTTACCGAGGTAGACCTCCTGCTCTAACGTATCACCATATCCCTCGCCGTTTTCAGTTTTCGCCGAAAGCCGCATTTTTGCTTTGAGGGGGGCGGCGTAGGTCAGTCCACGCTCCTGGCATTCGGTAACGGAGTATTTGGGCTGTTCTATATGATACTCAACAAATTCTAAAAGATAGTTCTCACGTGCATCGGAAATAGGAAAATTCATCTCGAATACCGCGTGCAATCCCGACCTTTTTCGCTGTTTAGGCTGTACTTTTGATTGCAAGAACGATTCAAACGAATCGAGCTGCACCGAAAGTAAATCGGGACTTTCAAGAATTTTCGGGATGCGTGAGAACGATATGCGTCCGTTGGTCATGGCATGGTTCTTCAAGAGCACCACTCCTTCTTTTTAACTGTGGATAAAAACAAACTAATTCGACTGTAATAATCAACCTCATGGAGGAATACCTGTACAGGTTGGTTGAGGTTCATGGTATATATGACACTATCGGATAAGGTATAGTGATCCCTATCCATTGAAGAAAAATAAAGATTGGAAGCGCGCTTTATACTATTAGAAATTATCTTTTCCACTCCCTGCTGATGCGTTGGCAATAAGTGATTATTTTATTGTGACCAACAACTCTTCGCGTAAATGGGTTAAGCCGGGAGACAAGCGGATCGCCCGCTGCCTACTGGCTCACTTCAATTAACAAGATTTATTTTATTTCAGTTCTACCGTCGCGCCGGCTTCTTCAAGTTCTTTCTGAAGTTTTTCGGCGTCTTCTTTCGTAACAGTTTCTTTTATTGCTTTCGGTGCGCTGTCTACGAGGTCTTTTGCCTCTTTCAGTCCGAGCCCGGTTGCCGCACGGACGACCTTAATGACGTTAATCTTTTGCGATCCTGCAGCTTTCAGTACAACATCAAATTCCGTCTTCTCCTCTGCTGCCGGTGCTGCCGCTCCCGGTGCCGCCGCTGCGACGGGAGCGGCTGCGGTAACACCGAACTTATCTTCGAGCGCCTTTTTCAATTCTGCCGCTTCGAGCAGAGTAAGTTTTTCAATTTTCTCGACAATTTCCTGTACTGCTGACATGGTAAATCTCCTTTTACATTTAAAAAAATTTTAGTGCCTTTATTCAGATTTATTTTGTTCGATTGCTTCGACAAGTCCAACTATCTGTCGCATAACCTCATTAAGCACGCCGACAACACCGCTGATCGGCGCGGTCAAACTGCCCATGATGCTGGCAACAGACTCGTCCCGTGAGGAGAGTGATGCCAGTTCGTCAAACTTCGATGAATCATATACCTCGGTACCGATGACGCATGCTTTCACATTTAATTTTGAGACCTTATCGCGGAACTTCTTAATTACCTTGGCCGGCGATACAGGGTCATCGTATCCGAAAGCAATAGCCGTTGGACCGGTTAATTTATCATCGAGGTTATCGAATTGTGCAACCTGGTGCAAAGCGCGTTTGATGAGTGTATTTTTAGCCACCCGATATTCGACACCCGCCTTCCGAAATTCTGCCCGTAGTTCGGTAGCTTCGGCGACGGTGATACCGCTGAATTCGGTCAAATACATACCCTGCGCCCGTGAGATCTTGTCAGCAACCTCGGCAACGATTTTTTCCTTTTCAGATCGTTTCATCGATCACCTTTTTTCTTTCACCAACATGTGTCCCGCTTTGAGGAGAAGCTCCTTTCTTTTCCGCCTCGGGCGGAACGAAAGGCAACAAAGCAATGATTCGTTTTTGTTATTGGTGAGTGCGTAATAGACTTTGTACAAAACTCTGTGAATTATGCTGCGGCGCTCACGGTCGTCCGGTCGATTGTCACCCCGGGCCCCATCGTCGATGATAAAGCCACACTCTTTATGTATGTTCCTTTTGATGACGGTGGTTTCAATCGCTGGATCGTGGTTAAGAACGCCTTTATATTTTCAACAAGCTGCTGCTTTTCAAAACTTGCTTTTCCGACTGTTGCATGAACAACGCCGGCTTTATCGACCCGAAATTCAATTTTACCACCTTTTACTTCCTTTACAGCCGCACCGATATCGTTGGTTACCGTACCGCTTTTCGGATTAGGCATTAATCCGCGGGGACCGAGGATCTTTCCGAGTTTTCCGACTTCACCCATCAAATCGGGCGTGGCGATAATAACATCGACATCGGTCCATCCGCCTTTTATTTTCTCGATGTATTCTTCAAGACCGACATGATCTGCGCCCGCTGCTTTTGCCTCCTCATCTTTCGGGGGTTTTGCAAGCACAAGAACGCGGACCTCTTTTCCGGTTCCATGCGGGAGGGCTACCGTACCGCGCACCATCTGGTCTGCTTTTCGGGGATCCACGCCGAGTCGAACGGCGATATCGACCGACTCGACAAACTTCGCATTTGCGGTTTGCTTTACAAGGTCAACCGCTTCACTGATGGAATATGCTTTTTGCGGTTCGATCTTCTTCGCCGCTTCGTTATAACGTTTTCCGTGTTTCATTGTATATAGCCGTTTATAATTAATTCCGATCTAATGTATTATCCTTCGACAGTAATGCCCATACTGCGTGCGGTACCGGCAACCATAATCATAGCAGCATCGATATCGTTTGCGTTTAAGTCGGGCATTTTCATTTCGGCAATTTCTTTTACCTGTGCATGAGTAACTTGTCCAACTTTCGTCCTATTCGGCTCTCCGGATCCTTTTTCAAGTTTCGATGCCCGCAGCAGAAGAGCCGATGCAGGCGGAGTTTTCGTAATAAACGTGAAGGACTTATCCTGGTACACGGTAATAACGACGGGGATCAGCAGTCCGCCCTTATCCTGAGTACGTGCATTAAATGCTTTGCAGAACTCCATAATGTTTACACCCTTTTGCCCGAGTGCGGGACCGACCGGCGGCGCAGGCGTCGCCTGTCCGGCAGGGATCTGCAATTTTATTATTCCGGTAATTTTTTTTGCCATCGTCTATCCTATTATTTCAATTGTTTTTTAATCAATGAGCGAAGCGAATTAATTGTTTTTTAATCAATGAGCGAAGCGAATTAATGTAGAACAAAATTTATTTTTCGGTTTCGACCTGATCGAAGTCCAATTCGACCGGGGTTTTTCGGCCGAATATACTGACCATAAGTTTTACTTTCATTTTTTCTTCGTTGACTTCCTGCACAAATCCTGTGAAACTTGAAAACGGTCCGTCGATAACCTTCACGGGTTCGCCAACATGGAACGGCGCCTGAATAAGTTCTGAGTCCCGGCGGTCTTCCATTCGTCCGATCAATCGACGGATCTCATCGGGGCGGAGAGGTACGGGAGTATTTTTCGGGCCGACAAATCCCATCACCGAGGGAGTCTCAAGTATAAAGTGTGTTGTTCCCTTGTCGAGGGCCGCTTCGACAAGAATGTATCCGGGGAAGTATGTCTTGGTCTTGCTTTTTTTCTTGCCGTCCTTTACCGTAAAGACTTTCTCCGAGGGAACAAGCACCTTGACGATCCGATCATCCAACCCGGCTTCCTTAACTTCTTTTTCAAGATACGCCTTCACTTTTTGTTCATGCCCCGAATATGTTCGGACGACATACCATTTTGTATCCAAGACTACTTGACCTCTTTGGGTTTCGATAATTAATTCGCGTTGCTTATTGATTAAAAAATTCCGCTGACAATTGTACTAATAATACGGTCGACGACATACACGAACGCCGCCAGTATCAAGCATGCAATGATAACGATGCCGGTCGATTCACGCAGCTCTTCTTTTTTGGGCCACGTCACTTTTTTCATTTCCTTAACGACATCGTTGACGAAGTTTATAATTTTAGTTTTCATAGTTCACTCACATATATGAAAAACCGCACACAAGCAGGTCATTCCTGAACTTATGATGCGATTGAGTATCACCAATACGATACATTTCTCTTTTTGAACTGCAGGTGAGACAGGACTCGAACCTGCAACCTGCGGTTTTGGAGACCGCTGCTCTGCCAAATTGAGCTACTCACCTAACCGAATATCAGCGTGTTTCCTTATGCGGAGTATGCTTATTACAGAATCGACAGTATTTCTTATACTCAACGCGTCCCTGTTGATTACGTTTATTTTTAGTCGTCGTATAATTACGACGCTTACACTCGGTGCATTCCAATACTATGTTGTCTCTCACTTTATTCTCCGCAGCTAAGAGATATAGAATCTGCAATTAATAAACCGTTATGAGCTCACGACCGGGATTGAACCGGTGACCTCGTCCTTACCAAGGACGTGCTCTACC
>PWJF01000452.1 GCA_003560935.1 Ignavibacteriales bacterium | reverse complement strand
GGAATAAAATGTTATACGGAAAAATGTCCGGTCGAAAAACGTAATTATCCCCCCGGACAACACGGATTGAGCCGCCGGCAAAAAATTTCCGAATACGGATTGCAGCTCCGTGAAAAACAAAAAGTACGTCGTATGTACGGCCTGCTGGAACGGCAATTCCGTAACTATTATGAAAAAGCGCTGAGACAACCCGGAAAAACAGGCGAGACCCTGGTGAAGATTCTTGAGCGACGGTTCGATAACGTCGTGTACCGGTTAGGGCTTGCGCCGTCGCGTAAAGCGGCGCGGCAGTTGATACGGCACAGACATTTCCTGGTAAACGGCCGTATCGTCGACATCCCGTCGTATCTGATTCGTCCGGGAGATGTCATCGAAGCCAAATCGCAAAGCAAGAAGCTGGATGTGATTCACGATTCAATGAAACGGATGAAAGATACCGCGATGCTGCCGTGGCTCACGCTTAATAAAGCGAATGTCAGCGGGACCTTCCTGAACGTTCCGGAACGGGAAGATATTCCGCTTAACGCAAACGAACAATTAATTGTTGAGTTGTACTCCAAGTAAACGGTAGCGAGGCTATACACTATGATACAATCATATATACAAATGCCTGATAGGGTAACGCTTGATGAGAGCAGTTACACCGATACATTCGGGCGGTTCAATATACAACCATTGGAAAAAGGATACGGCGTTACACTCGGCAATTCACTGCGCCGTACATTATTATCGTCAATTTCAGGCGCCGCTATTACCGGTGTACGGGTCGAAGGGATTCTCCATGAATTTACGACCATCCCCGGTATGGTTGAAGATGCAGCCGAGTTTATTCTCAACCTGAAAGAAGTACGCATTAAACCCGGTACGGAAAAAACTGCAAAAGTCACCGTACCGATGAAAGGCCCGTCGGAGCTTACTGCGAAAGATCTCCAGCAAAGCGGTAACGGGTCATTTACCGTTCTCAATCCCGATCTACATCTTGCAACGTTGAATGACGATTGTAATACGGAACTCGAAGTCAAGATCGGAACGGGTATCGGGTATGTCCCGAGCGAAGAGATCGACAAATCGGATTTCCCCGAGGAAATGATTCCCATCGATGCAGTCTATTCACCGGTATTGAATGTCCGGTATTTCATTGAGCAGACCCGTGTCGGACAACGAACCGATTATGAAAAACTAATTCTCGAAGTTGAAACCGACGGATCGATCACTCCCGTGGATGCGATTAAGAATGCCGCATCGATTCTTCGCGAGCATATTATGTTTTTTGAAAACTTCAGTCTAATGCCCGGTGAAGAAGCAGATAGAGACGATGATGAAGTCGATCCGGAAATATTACGGATTCGAAAAATTCTCAACCTCGGTATTGATGAGCTTGAGTTGTCCGTTCGTTCGCATAATTGTCTTAAAGCGGCGGGCATTCAGACCGTTGGTGAACTTGTGAACAAAACCGAGACTGAATTGTTGAATTACCGCAACTTCGGTCAGAAGTCATTGAATGAACTCGCGGATCTTGTAAAGAATTTCGGTCTGTCATTCGGTATGGATGTAGACCGTTATCTCAAGAGTAATAGAAAGTAAGAAAAGGATAGAATTGAGCAATGCGACATCGAGTAACGGGACGCAAGTTAGGGCGTACGGCGAGCCACCGGCGGGCGACGCTTTCCGCTTTGTCAGCATCATTAATTGAGCACAAGCGGATACGAACAACGCTGGCAAAGGCAAAAGCCACCCAGCGCACTATTGAACCCATCATTACACGTGCGAAGTTAGCATATCAAAAGGAAGCCGGCAGCGATTCAAAGGATATTCATGCACGCCGGGTGGTAGCCCGTTTTATAAAAAATCCGGCGGTGATTAAAGAATTGTTCGACGAAATTGCACCGAAAGTTGCAGAGCGCAACGGCGGCTATACCCGCGTTGTAAAACTGGGTCAGCGGGACGGTGACGGTGCTCATCTTGCGATCATTGAGCTGGTAGATTATAACGAGGCGGTGACCAGGAAGGCCAAGCAGAAGAAAAAAGCAGAAAAAGCGGCCGCAGCAGCATCGGCGAAGAAGAAAGAAGAAGAACAGGCAGCCGAGCCACAGGAAGAAAAAGTTGAGCAGGATGTCGCTGAGAAAGAGGAAGAAGCCAAGCCAGCTTCCGAGGAATCGGTAAAAGCGGAGACCGGGACGAAAGATCAAGACACATCTGATGAAAGCGGTGAAGAGAAGAAAAGCGACAAAAGCGAAAAGACGGGTAAAAAATAATAATCTAACGAATTACGTATAGTTTGAAGGGAAAATGATTTCACCGCATTCAAAAGGTGATTTTCATTTTCCCTTTTTTTATTTTACAGGAGTAACGGATGAAGATACAGTCTGCAGAGTTCATTATAAGTGCAGCAGCACTGAATCAAATCCCTGCATCAAAACTTCCGGAGATCGCGTTTATCGGCAGATCGAATGTGGGTAAGTCAAGCTTGATCAATTCATTGTGTAACCGGAAGTCGATTGCAAAGACCAGTTCACAACCCGGGAAAACACGGGTAATAAATTTTTACCGCATCAACAACGATATTCATTTTGTCGACTTGCCCGGATACGGATATGCAAAGGTGCCCGACCGAATCAAATCAGGGTGGCAGCATCTCATAGAGGGATATCTTAAAGACAGTAAAAACCTTAAGCTCGGTCTTGTGATTGTAGATTCCCGGCACGAACCGACTAAACTCGATCTTGCAATGGTTAATTGGCTTGATTATTATGGTATACCGTACGGATTGATACTTACCAAATCGGATAAAGTACCACGCCATAAGTTACAGCTCCGGGTAACCGAAGTTCAAAATAAAATCCAAAAACAAAGTGAGTATTGTAAAGCAGTCCTGCCGTATTCTTCTTTCAACGGCGAAGGAAAACCCGAACTTATCGCGCTCATCAAACAGGCAGTCGAAAAAGAATCGAACACTAACTCATCGAAAATATAGGAGATGATTGTATGATAAAGAAACGTCTGTATACTCCCGGTCCGACGCCGGTGCCGGAACAAATCATGCTCATGATGGCAGAGCCAATGATTCATCACCGCCATCCAGAGTTTCAGGAAATATTAACAAGTGTAAACGAGAATTTAAAATACCTATTTCAAACATCCAACGGTGTCATGACATTGACCTCATCAGGGACCGGTGCGATGGAGGCCTCTGTGGCAAATGTGTTGTCTAAAGGCGATACTGCAGTATACGTAAACGGTGGTAAATTCGGTGAGAGATGGGGTGAGATTCTGAATGCGTATGTACTTAACGCCGTTGAAATCGCTATGGAGTGGGGTACTCCGGTATCCCCGGAACAGGTTGTCGATACGGTGAAAAATAACCCGGAAACAAAAGCGGTTTACCTTACACATAGCGAAACATCAACCGGAACTGCAACCGATATCAAGGCGATTGCACAGGCGGTGCATAAACATAATAACGATATTGCTGTAATCGTGGATGGAATCACTTCAGTAGGTGCGATGGAAAGCAAAATGGATGAGTGGGATCTTGATATCGTTGTAACGGGATCACAGAAGGGTCTCATGATACCGCCCGGTCTTGCCCATATCGCTGTAAGCGAACGCGCCTGGAAACTTATCGAGAAATCCGATTTGCCGGCTTATTACTTTGATCTGAAAGCGGCAAAAAAAGCACTCGATAAGAACGACACACCGTGGACCCCGGCCGTAACATTGTTTATCGGACTTGAAAAAGCATTGAAAATGCTGCGGGAAGAAGGTATCGAGAATGTTTGGGCGCGGCATCGTAAACTTGCAGATGCAATTCGTGAAGGGTGCAAAGCTCTCGGTTTAAAATTACTAAGCTCATCGCCCTCCAATGCACTCACTGCAGTTTACGTACCGGAAGGTGTTGAATTCAAGAAATTTAATTCCGTCATAAAGCAAAAATACGGTATCACCGTCGCCGGCGGACAAGGACATCTGAAAGGAAAAATATTCCGTATCTCGCATCTCGGTTATTATGACGAGCTTGATATGATGACCATGATGGCAGCGCTTGAAAGGACGCTCGTTGAAGTCGGCGCGAACATTAAAATCGGCGCCGGTTTAACCGCTGCACAGGAAGTGTTTACAAAATAGATAATATGCGGGAATCCCCAATGAATAATACATATAAAGTTCTCATTACAGATCCTGTTGATAATACGTGCATCGATATTCTAAAGGGAGAGGGGTTTTCAGTTGAGAAAAAAACCGGACTATCTGAGAGTGAGATCGCCGGTATCATCGATGCATACCATGTGCTTGTAGTAAGAAGCAGTACACAGGTTACGGATACAATAATAGAACATGGTACTAATCTGAAAATTATCGGGCGTGCGGGAACCGGAGTTGATAATATCGATGTTGACGCTGCTACACGAAAAGGCGTCATTGTAATGAACACACCGGGCGGTAATACGGTATCAACGGCGGAACATGCAATCTCGATGTTAATGGCAGTAGCGCGAAATATTCCGCAGGCAGATGCCGCCTTGCGGAAAGGTAGATGGGACAGGAAAACATATCGGGGCGTTGAGTTGTACGGGAAAACCATCGGTATAATCGGACTGGGGAAAGTAGGCAAGGAAGTTGCCGTGCGTTTGCAGGGATTCGGCATGAACGTGCTTGGATTCGATCCGCTCGTTTCGGATGATGTTATTGCGAAGTTGAACATAGAATCGGTAAGCTTTGATGAACTGCTTCGACGAGCGGATTACATCACGCTTCACACACCGCTCACCGACGACACGCGCGGGTTGCTGAACGGGAATACCATAAAACAATGCAAGCGCGGTGTACGGATAGTAAATTGTGCCCG
>PWJF01000057.1 GCA_003560935.1 Ignavibacteriales bacterium | reverse complement strand
TGTATGCAGCCTGGGCGCACCGGTTGCGAGGAGATGAACGAGTGGCACGCAAAGCATTTAGTGAAGCGTTATCAATCTTAGATTCCGTCATGGTCGTACTGCCTGACGATTGGCGCGTACGTGCGGCCCGGGGTCTTGCTCTGGCCGGGTTGGGTTTTACCGATGAGGCAATGCGTGAAGTTCGCTGGATTGAGCAGTCAGTCGTGTATCGCAAGGACGTTTATGATCGGGTAAACTTTTTGGCACCTGCTTGTGCGCAGATACTGGCGCAAGCCGGCAATACCGATTTTGCCCTGGACGAGATCGAGCGGCTGTTAGCTGGGCCATCATTACTTACCGTTCACACGCTTCGGCTCGATCCGCTCTGGGACCCGAGCAGGGATCATCCGCGGTTTAAGTCGCTGGTGGCAAAGTATTCAGAGATGTGAATTATTTTATATAGAGGCTAATTACGAATGATAGGTCAGACGATTTCACATTATAAGATACTAGAAAAATTAGGAGAAGGGGGTATGGGCGTTGTCTACAAAGTCCCAAAACTGCCCGCGAGTGTTTTTCAACGAGCGGGTGCAGTTTTGCGGATCCCGACGCTTTTTGTCGGGACAAGCGATGGGGGGTGCTTATGATTGGACAAATGATATCTCATTATAAAATCCTGGAAAAATTAGGCGAAGGTGGTATGGGAATTGTGTATAGGGCCCACGACACCAAACTCGACCGAGACGTCGCGATTAAATTTCTCCCTGGTTCTCACGCGGTAACAGAACAGGATAAAACCCGCTTCATTCACGAAGCACGCGCTGCATCCGCTCTCGAGCATTCCAACATCTGTGCTATTTATGAAATTGACGAAACCTCTGACGGTCAATTCTTTCTTGTCATGCCCGCATATGAAGGAATATCGTTAAACAAAAAAATCGAAGAGAAACCGCTTGCCATCGACGAAGCAATCACTATTGCAATTCAGATAGCAGACGGATTACAGGCAGCACACGAAAAAGGAATCGTCCACCGGGATATAAAGAGCAGCAACATCTTCATCACCTCCAAAGGACAGGTAAAGGTGATGGATTTCGGTCTTGCACGGACTGCAGCTATGACAAAGGTGACAAAAACGGGGATGACCGTTGGTACGGTACCATACATGTCACCCGAGCAGGCACGGGGTGAGAAGGTGGATCACCGGACGGATATATGGTCGCTGGGAGTGATACTATATGAGATGATTACCGGCCGGATGCCTTTTCAGAGTGACTATTCTGAAGCTATTGTGTATTCGATTTTGAATGAAGAACCCGAATCGCTTACCAGCATCAGATCAAATGTACCGATGGAGCTTGAGCGGATTGTTAAGAAGACTTTAAATAAAGATAAATCCTCAAGATATCAACATGCTGAGGATATCGTTGTTGATTTAAAACAATTACAAAAAACAAACGACAAAACAATGTCGCCGGCAACACAACCCAAACATGTTACCACCTCTGTCCGGAAAATGAGCACTTTTTATTGGATAGGAGCTGTGCTCATAATATTTATAATAGTTTTGTTTTTTCTAATTAAACCGCATTTCTTTGATGCACCCGCAGTCGCAGAGCCAAAACCGATCGCCGTTATACCATTTGTAAATCAGACGGGGGATCCATCTTATGACTACCTCAGTGATGCGATACCGAATCTTCTGATTACCAGTCTTGAACAATCCAGATATCTCAGAGTGCTGACGTGGGAGCGAATGAACGACATATTGAATCAAATGGGAAAATCAGACGTGCGTTTGATAGACAGAGATCTGGGGTTTGAACTATGTCAGTATGAAGGTATTGATGCGATAGTTCTCGGCAGTTTTATCAAAGCGGGCGATGTGTTCGCTACCGATGTGAAGCTTCTCGATGTCGATACCAAGGAACTACTGATCAGTGCGAGCGCACGGGGTAGCGGGGTACAGAGCATACTCAACAACCAGATTGATGCGCTGAGCAAAGAGATCGCACACGGCGTCGGACTCTCCCAAAAAAGAACAGTAGACTTAACGCAAAAGATAGCATCTGTTACAACAAATTCCATGGAGGCATATAATGCATATCTACGGGGGCGGGAACAGTATGAGAAAGGATACTGGTTATACGCTCTGCCATCTCTCGAGCAAGCAGTGAAGCTCGACTCAGCATTCGCGATGGCATATCTATATCTCGGTCGTGCTCATGCGACACGTGCACACACAGAAGCGGCACATGAAAATTATGAAAAAGCCATGGCACTTGCAGCACGGGCATCGGAGAAGGAGCGACTCTACATTGAAGCGACGTATGCGAGCGTCATAGAGAGAAATCCCGATAAGCGATTTGAAATCTTAAAAATTATGGAAGAGAGATACCCAAAAGAAAAACAGGTGCATGCTGATCTTGGTCAATACTTTATCGGTCGGGGCATGTATAAGGAGGGATTTGTTGCGTATAATAAAGCGTTGATGCTCGATCCAAACTACGGCACTGTACTCGAGAGGATAGCATATGCATATGCAGAATTAGAGAACTATACGACCGCGCTTGAATATCTCCGGAAATATGCAGCATCTCATCCCGACGAGCCAAAACCTTTAGCTTCCATGGGAGATATGTACTTCTATATGGGAGATATGGAGTCGGCACTTGCGATGTACAATCGGGCTCTTGCGATACAACCGGAAAGTTTCTCTTCGTTTAAAATTGCATTAATATACGGTTTACAAGAAGATTATCCGACAGCGATTAAATGGGTAGACTATTTCCTGAGTCATTCCCCGCCGGCGATTGTTATGGGCGGGGCTCGCGCCTTTAAAGCAATCTACCACGGCATGATGGGGGAAAGGCATCGGGCAGTCCTATTTATCGACGAAGCTCAGCAGATGTGGGAATCGATGGGTAATCTTTACTTCTCGGGATTGATGGATTGGCTCAGAGCATGGGTTTTATTGTCAGATGGAAGACTCGTCCCCGGATTGGAAGTAATGGAACGATCTTATACTCAACTGATTGAAGAAAATCCTTCGGCGAAGGCGTACTACATGGCAGAACTCGAGCTGTATAGAGGATTGGTAGCAATACGTGAGGGAGAGATTCAGATCGCACGTAGGCACTTAACGGCGATGGAATCTCATCTTACTCATATCCCTCGAATATACGAGAAACAAGTTCTTTACGAGTACACTTTGTTTCATGGTTCGGTGTTGCTTGCAGAGGGTCAACCGGATAGTGCTATAGCTGTCGTGAACCAGGCGGTTGCAGCCCGGCCGTATAACCTGGGTGCCGGGGTGTTGGGGGTGTATTCGAATATTTCCTTTTATCCGCCGCTCAGGGATGTTGTCGCAAGAGCGTACATACAGAAGGATCAGATAAATAATGCAATCTTAGAGTACGAACGTTTAACGACATTTGATCTGAGTAAAGAAGACAGGCGATTCATCAGCCCGGAATATCATTACGAACTTGCGAAACTCTATGAGCAAACGGGTCAAAAGGAGAAAGCAATTGAGAGATATGAAAAATTCCTCGATATTTGGAAAAATGCCGATCCGGATATACCGGAATTGATCGATGCAAAAACGCATCTGGCTAAACTGAAAGGGGTAAGCTCGATTTCATAAAAATAAATTATGCCGGATTAAAATGAAAACACCCATGTTGCGGAGCGTATAATTATAATGAAAAATAATATTATGATAGGCCAGACTATTTATATTTTATAATGAGTACCTATGTAAGATTATGAATAATATGATAACGATCGACCTTATAAAACCGAATCCGTTCCTTTCAAAATACATTCGAAAGATTTCTGTCTTTAAAAGCAGAAAGCATATTTGCTACAGACAAAAATTAACTCCCAGTGCTTTTACCTATCTTTCATATAATCATAAACAAATCCCTATTTCTGTCTTCGGGAAAAAGAAAGTGCATCCGAAACGGAGATTGCAGATAGCCGGCCCTAAAATAGACGAACACATTTATGTGGAGTATGACGGTACCCTGGAACAGATACTCATAGAATTTACCGCTTCAGGGTTTTATTATTTATTTCATGTATCTCCGTCTAAAATAATAAATTCCTTATGCGGTCTTGATGATGTATTATTGTTAAACATATGCGATGATCTTGAGGCAAATTTGATCCGGAGTAATACTGTACGAAGGAAAATTGAATTACTCGAGAGGCTCTTATTGTCGAGGAGCCGCAATGCGTTACCTTCCTGCGATTATGTTGAAAATACTTTGAAATTAATTGAAGATGCCAGAGGCAACATTACGATTAAAGAATTAGCAGATCAAAATTCAATAAGCGAACGGCAACTGGATCGTCGCTTTCGGGAAATCGTAGGCATTTCACCGAAACGGTATTCAAAAATAATACAGCTTCATTTTGTTATTAACCTGATGTATATCAAAAAGTACAACTCCTTTCAAGATATTGCGTATTTTGCCAGTTATTATGATTTAGCGCATTTTTATCACAAATTTAAAGAGTTCACAGGGTTCAGTCCGGCTGAGTTTATTAACAGCGATAAACATCTTGCATTTCAATATTTTACAGATTTGGGCAAAAAATTTTAAGAATGTCTGATTTATACAATGTTTTCAATTGTAAAAGATTTTAATTTAAAATGGCGAAAAATGCACCGAATGTTGTAGTTACAATTTATAGAAATGATACAATAAGCTGCGGACCTGGTAATTTTAATAAAAGGAGGTGAAAACCATGCAAATACTTAATTTAAAGAAAACGATGCTACTATTCATTATTTTCACTTTGATCTTCTCCCTTGGTGTCACAACTTCTGAAGGGCAGCAGAAGACTAAGATCGCAGGGAG
>PWJF01000115.1 GCA_003560935.1 Ignavibacteriales bacterium | reverse complement strand
GGATGACGTTACATCCGGCTACGTTATACAAACGATAGGTATTTCATTCGGCAGTGTCATCGTTATCTATATACTGGCGCGATATTTAATGCCCAAGATAGTCTATTACCTTGCGGCAGCCCGTATACGTGAGGGCTTCACCATCGGAATAATGCTGCTTTTATTCGGGACTGCGTACCTTACCAATCTTGCAGGGGTATCGCTCGCCCTCGGTGCATTTATCACCGGCATCATTCTCTCGGAATCGGAATTCAACCGGCAGGTATTTGCCGACGCGTTACCTCTCAGGGATATATTTAACAGTCTTTTCTTTATTTCAATCGGCCTTCTCCTGAACCTCGACATTGTTTTTGAAAATGCCGGTTTATTTGCGGTGATCGTGGTATCTATTATAATTATAAAAAGTATAATCATCATTATACCTCTCGTTGCCTTTAAATATCCGTTCAGAACGGGATTAATAGCGGGATTACTGCTCGGACAGGTCGGTGAATTCTCGTTTGTTCTCGCATTAGTCGGATTGGATTACGGGATCATCGATTCCGAATTATACAATGCATTTCTTGCCGCCTCAATTTTTACGCTGATGATCGTACCGGTGCTTGCGTATTTCATTCCCCGCATCATCGACACATATAGTGCATCGTTCAGAGAAACGGTGAATGAGTATACCGGACCCATCACAACGGTAATCAAACATCATGTTATTATAGTCGGATACGGGTTGAACGGACAAAACCTCGCCCGTGTATTGAAAGAAACGGGTATACCGTATATTGTAATAGATATGGATCCAGAAACGGTGAGCCGGCTACGAAAGAAAGGTGAACTGGTTATTTTCGGCGACGTTACCAAACCCGAAATTTTAGAGCAGGCAAGTATCCTTACAGCACAGTGTATCGTTTTTGCAATGGCGGATCTCCATGCAACAAAGCTGGGACTCATCCTCGCCAAAAAAAGTAATCCATCTGTCTTTGCCGTTGTACGATTGCGCGAACTCGATGATGTCGATGAATTCAGAGAACTGGGCGCCGATGAGATCATACCCGAAGAGTTTGAAACCTCACTGCAGATTTTCAGCAAAGTTCTTGAGACGTATCATATTCCGCTCAATATAATAATGAAACAGATAGCGATCGTGCGTAATGAAGCGTACCAGTTGCTGCGAAAAGAAGGAACACTCGAACGGCAATTCTCACGGCTGAACGAGATCCTTGCCGCGGGTATAACCGAAACCTATTTCGTCGTCGATGACAACCCGCACGTGGGGGAAACAATAAGCGAACTTGATATACGCGCAAAAACCAGCGCAACCATCATTGCCATCGTACGAAACGGTAAAGCAATACCGAACCCGTCTCCGAATGAACGAATCCGGGGACATGATACCCTTGTTCTTGTCGGCGATCATAAATCGGTCGACGATGCTATACAATTTTTAAATGGTGAGAAACAATTAACACAATAAGGTGATCCGGTGCAGGAATATCCGATAATCAGGGACATTGTCATAATTCTACTCGTATCCGTCCCGATTGTATTTATTCTGAATAAATTCAAGATACCCAGTATTGCAGGGTTTCTGCTTGCCGGTATTCTCATCGGTCCGTTCGGCTTCCAATTGATCACCGAATTGGAGAATATTGAAATTCTTGCTGAGATCGGTGTCATCCTGCTGCTTTTTGCGATCGGTCTTGAGATATCGCTCCAGAGATTAATCCAGATGAAACGCCTGCTGATTATAGCCGGCGGACTGCAAGTAGGATTGACTATTCTAATTACCTGCTTGTTCTTTTACCTCATAGGTGTACCGCTTAATCAGAGTATCTTCTTCGGTATGCTCCTGAGCTTGTCAAGTACGGCAATCGTTCTCAAACTCCTCGATGAAAAAAACGAGCTTGAAGCGCCGCACGGCAGAATTGCAGTCGGCATGCTGATATTTCAAGACATTGCAATCGTCCCGATGATCCTGTTTGTTCCTCTCCTTGGCATCGGCGATGAGGTACGTATAGAAATGATCGGCTTGCAAATAATTGTATCTCTTATCGCGGTTACCGCCATCGTCGTCCTTGCGCGCTATTTAATTCCAAAAATTATATATCACATGGACCAGCTGCGTATTCGGGAAGTTTTCACGATCGGAACACTATTGTTAATAATAGGCACGGCATATCTTACCGAAACGGCGGGACTTTCCTTTGCACTTGGAGCATTCATAGCGGGATTAATGATATCCGAATCCGAATACAGTCATCAGGTGTTTGCCGACATCATCCCTTTGAAAGATGCATTTATCAGCCTATTCTTTGTCTCAATCGGGTTGCTGCTCAATGTTCAGCTTATGCTCGATGTTCCGATGGAGATTATTTCGTTGATTATCGGTATCGTCGTAATAAAATGCGGTATCATTGTAGCGGTTATCAAGTTTATGAAATTCCCGATGCGTACCGCGCTCATTACCGGATTAAGTCTGGCACAGATCGGAGAATTCTCGTTCGTCCTCGCATCGGTCGGTCTCGCCAACAATGTACTGACAACCGAGTATTATCACGCATTCCTTGCTTCATCTATCTTTACGATGATGTTAACCCCGTTTCTTGTGTATATCGCACCAACGCTCGCAACAAAAGTGAGCGGAATGCAAAGTATGTACGTCGCTACACGGAGCGACACAACCGACAAAAAACTGAGACATCACGTTATTGTAGTCGGATACGGGCTGAACGGTCAAAACGTAGCCCGCGTGCTTAAGGAAACAGGGATTCCGTATGTCATCATCGAACTTAATCCGGAAACGGTTAACCGGCTTACCGGGAAAAAAGAGAATGTGATATTTGGAGACGTAACAAGACGCGAGACGCTCGAGCTTGCTCACATTGAAAGCGCCCGATGTATAGTGTTTGCAATTTCCGATCCCGGTGCAACTGCTATGGGATTACAGCTTGCCAACCGGATCAACCTGAACATCTTTACGATTGTCCGCGCAAGAGATACAAGCAACATAGAAGAATTAAAACGACTCGGCGCAAATGTCGTCATCCCCGAAGAGTTCGAAACATCGTTACAAATATTCAGTAAAGTACTCGAGAACTATCACATACCGGTTAACGTCATTATGCAACAGATGGCGATCTTACGGAGCGAGTCGTATCAGATGATGGTCAAAGAAGGATCGGGAATAAGTTCGCTCACGCACATCGATGAAATTCTTGCAGCCGGTATAACCGAAACATACTTTGTCGATGATGACAATCCGCATATCGGTCAGACCCTCAGTGAGCTGAATCTCCGTGCACGTAGCGACGCAACGATTATTGCCATCGTGCGGGACGGAAAAACCATTCCCAGTCCGGCACCGACGGAGAAGGTTATTGCACATGACACTTACGTACTTGTCGGAGATCATAAGTCGGTTGACAAGGCGATTCAATTGCTGAATGGTGAGGGGTGATTTAGTTTGCCCACCGATAGATATCGGGGAGTTTTGTCTTCGCAAAATTAAGAATTGACAATCGATTTAATTTATAAAATGTGAGAATTACGGACTAATTTGACTGATTTTCTCACACACAAAATTGGCTCGTTTCTTGCATTGGTTAATATTGTGCTCAGAAAAATTGAGGATCGGTTATGCACGAAATGTCCGTCGCACAAAATATAATAGATATTGTACTACAGCATCTCCCGGACCAAAATGCGCATACCGTAAAATCCGTTAATGTGAAGATCGGGAAAATGGCGGGCATCGTTCCGGATTCACTGGAATTCAGTTTCAGGGTTATAGCGGCAGACACCCCGTGCATGATCGACGCGGAATTGAAAATGCAACTCGTTCCTCTTATTATACGGTGTAACGGATGCACCAAGGAGACGAACATAGACGATCCGGTTTTTATGTGTCCAGGATGTAACAGCGCGGACGTAACGGTACTCTCCGGGACAGAACTTCAGGTCTCTGAAATCGAAATTGAAGATACAACATAGGAGATAGCTATGAGTGTCATAACAATCGAACGAAAAGTTCTCGAGAAAAACGATCAAATAGCACAAAAGAATCGAGACGATTTTACGGCCAATAAAGTTTTCCCGATCAATATCGTCAGCTCCCCGGGATCCGGAAAGACGAGCATCCTCGAAAAAACAATCGAGCATTTAAAAGGAAAGCTGAAAATCTCGGTTATCGAAGGCGACGTTCAAACCGACAACGATGCCCGGAGAATATCTGCGCTTGGAGTCCCGGCAGTACAGATCGTTACGCACGGCGGCTGTCACCTCGAAGCCCGGCTCGTTCGCGACGCGATGGACAATGTCGATCTTCACAATACCCAGATACTCGTTATCGAGAACGTCGGCAATCTTGTCTGCCCTGCAAATTACGATCTCGGCGAAGCGCATAAAGTTGTCGTCGTCAGCACGACCGAAGGAGACGATAAACCGGTTAAGTATCCGAATATGTTCAGGAACTCGTCGGTATTGATAATCAACAAAATAGATCTTCTACCGTATTTAAATTGCAATGTGGAACAATTAGAAAAAAATGCATTGCAGATAAATCCGTCATTGAAAATATTTCGAACGTCGTGTACGACCGGTGAAGGGATAGACCAGTGGTGTTCGTGGCTGGAACTGCAGGTGTTGAAGTGAGTTTGATGTTTAGTGTTTTGAGTTCTGTGTTTGAACAAAAAACAAACAACCCGAAACTCGAAACCATATAATAGAATGCAAACCAAAAGGATCATAGTAAAAGGCATCGTCCAGGGAGTCGGATTCAGACCCTTCATCTACCGACTTGCACAAAAGTACGGCCTTAAAGGAACCGTCAGTAATAACACGCACGGCGTCGAGATAGACGCCGAGGG
>PWJF01000348.1 GCA_003560935.1 Ignavibacteriales bacterium | reverse complement strand
ACACGGCCCCACCATGCAATCAAATTGCCATAGGAACTGTAAAGTTCTACCCCCTGTAATTCGTTCAGTCTAATACTCCGTAAGAAATTAAAACAGGTTGTTTGGGATACTTCGTTCTCTTTTTGTAAAAGAAGAGAAGATGCTTGTTCGGTAATTTTATGAACCCGCTTCTGGATTTTATCGAAAGCAGCGTGTATTATGTCTGCTTCTTTTACAGCTCGTTCATTTCGCATGGTTTCCCATTCATCCTCGACACCCGACAGAATGAAATGACGGGTCACCTCGACAATAAGAAGTGCCGCAATAATAAAAAAGACGATATAATAATATCGTCTTTCTCGAATCCACTCAGATAGTAATATGCCCAATCGGGAAAGATTCATCGTTAATAAACATTAAATTGAGAAATAACCCACCGGTCTTTATGCTTCGAGAGTGAAACGTAGACCTGAATATATTCTCTGTTTCCTTTGACATTAATACTACCGCGTCCGGTTGCATATGGTGCACCGCCCGACTCGCCGTATGTTGTAAACGAAAATGAAAGCGGTTTGTTGACGTTGAAAAAATTCTGGACTACGAACTGTGCCTGATTCGCGCTGTAATGTCCGCTCTCGACACTTCGAATATTAAGGTAAATATGTTTTCCAAAGTGACGGGTCAACTCATCGATGTCGCCGCTGGCAAGACCGCGTTGAACAGCCAGGAATATCTCTTCTCCATCGGTTAATTGGGCCAAAGCTATTTCAGATTGTAAACCCGGATACTCTAATTCTGGCGACATGACTGTTGATGTATGGGATTGCCGATACTGACCCGATCGCGCATCCGTCTGCGAGAACAGCATACCCTGAAAAAACAATATACCCAACAGCACAATCAGTAAAGATCTCATAATATAAAAAATACTCTCTATCTCTTATAAAATCAACTATCTATACAAAATTTACCAAAAATAATACTGCAAACCAATCATCCAGGTTGTAGCGAAACGATCGAATGTTTGTTTGTCGAAAACATTTTCAGGATCAATTGCCGTATGTTCAATATCCTGATTTAAAAAGCGAATTTCGGCGGTTAAAAAAAAGTTGTCGAACAATTCGATCATTTCACCCAACACACCCCCCCAGCTCATTATCTTTTCTTGCTCGAGTACTCGATTTCCGTTTACCTCAAGCCGGTCATTCCTCCGGTCGACATTATACCCAATAATACCTCCAACATATGCCCGGCCAATACCTAATGTGGAAAACGGGGTTACGTATGCAAGCGTTACTTTACCGCCTGTAATTATATGACCATGACTTTGAAAAATCCCAAAATCAATCTGGGGGCGAAAGATAACAGGTAATGTTCGAGGATACGTTTGAATGGAAATTCCGACATCGGGATATGCGATCCCGCCTCCGGCCCATGGGCGTGGGGGATCATCGGGGAATGCGCTAAAACCCTGTGAGTGGCATACGTTGAAAAAGAGCAACAGTATACCGGGAAGAAGCAGTATGTATTTCATGGTTCGTCATACCTCTTTGCGCAATAAACGTGTGAATGGGGTATCGACTAAACACGTTCCCGGCCCTTCACGCGCTTGCGATACCCCGTATCACACAAATCAAATGGTCCAACATCTCTTCATCCCGCCATCCAACCGCACCGCCGACAATACCATTTGATTACTACATTGACAGACCGGCGACGCCAATCTCAACCATCACACAGAAGGAGGTTCATTTCCACCACTTTACTCCAACCCTTCATCGTCCCTTCTTCATTCATCCGACTGCTTCTCATGTACCCATCTGTCACCGGTCTGTACCCCTCATTACCTATAACCCACCATCGCATTAAAAAGTTTCTACTCGTAACCGATATCGTACTTCTTACTCTGTAATTTCCGTTCACCTTTTGCAGTAACATCACGCTTCAATAACGGTTCACCCTGTAAGGTTTGATATGCCCAATCAAATACTACATACCCGGGGCCCAGTTCAATCACCCTGAACTTTGCAAAATGGTTATCGTATGTCCAGACAACATACGTATGTCCGTATTTTAAAATCACATCTTTCGTAGGTGACCATCCCGATGACGGCGCATACCGTATATCTTTTATCGAGTTCGTATACCCCATATCCCTGATATCGGTGTCGTCCCATACATTCATATAATGATAGCCGTTTGAATTATCATAAAAGATATCGGTATATAGATCGTCGTACGGTCCAAGTGTTGCTGTCGCAAATTCAAAGCCGGCACGATCCGGTTGTATCCTGAAATCTCTCATTAATACATCATAACCTTCGGGTCTCGGTATTGTATATGCCGACTCAGTCGAAAGGTCGGTTTCATTACCCCTTGAATCATAACCGGATACGGCGTAATAATAAAGTCTTCCGTTTATTGACGTATGATCTACGAAGTAATCGCGTCCGGTAGATCCGAGATATGTGTATCGACCATCATAACTCCGGCTCCGGTATATCCGATAGCCGATTATATTTCTGCTCCAGTGATGATTCCAGTAAATCTCCGTCTCATTAGCTCCCGGTACAACTGTCACGTTTCTCGGAGGATCGATCACGATCCTGTCATCGGGAGCGACATTGATCTGGCAGCTTGAAAACCCTGCCCCTGCTATCACCATTCCCGCCAGAAAAAGTATCGAGTATAAACCGGGCGATTTCATTTTATTTTCCTCGTTAAATGGTTCTACGTTATAGTTACTCAATTTTTATGCCAAAAATAATCGCTCATTGTAAGTCTTTATTATTTATAAGTTTAGATAAACTTCAATTCTCGCTACAAAGAAATATTCTGTATAGAAAAATAGACACCCATTAATTGAGAAAAAAATCGTTCTCAGTATTTGTAAATAGTACGGTTAAGTCAAATGATATGTTACATCATATGATGTGAGATAGATCAGGATAGAAACGTTATCGGAGATAAAGCATGCTTTGTTGAATGGTAATGGGGAGATCCATTGTATCAACACTACGAACGCGTAACCTATAAATATACATTCCAGAGCTTAGATGCGGCGGCGGCGTCCATGTGATTTGATAATACCCGGGTTGGAGCCGTTGATCAACAAGTATATCAATCCGTTGACCGATTACATTATATACGGATATGTTAACATCCGACAGTTGCGGTATGGCATACGAGATATTCGTCGAAGGATTGAAGGGATTCGGGTAATTCCGATTTAGTTTATACCCAACCGGTTTTGCGGTTTGTTCTGTATCCGACACTGTTGTCGGGGTTATTATAACATGATTCGTTTTTTCATCAAGGGCAAGATTCATGAAGTATGTATCAATCTTACCGTACTCGTATACGTACACAACACGGTACCCATAATCGACAATAGGATTCATAAAATTTCCGTTCCAGAAATAATGTAGCCCGTTGATGTATTCTATATCATCCGTATGAAAATGTCCGAAAAACACTCCTCGAACATTCGGATAATAATCGATAAATTCCTGGAACGTTGGATTCATCACACCGTTATCACCTGCATGAATAAATATAAAAACGCCGTGCTTTTCCTGATAGGATGTGAGCACCTCATCCAACCAGTCGTAATCGACCGGGTGATATGTCAGCCGGTCATCATGCCGGGTTAACAACACGAATGCATAATCGTGAATTGAAAAATGATGTTTGGCAGGATATCCCCATACCCCTTCCCAGTAATCCCACGTTGCACGATCGTGATTCCCCTGAACGACGTAAAATGGCATTTCCAGTTGCTCATATAATTCTTTGACATCGTATAGCCAGTGGATATTAAAACTCGAATCCCTATCGCTCAACGGCGAATCCGGATTCTGTTCATTCCACCACTCAATGTAGGCATAACGGTCAACCACATCGCCGTTGAAGATAACAAGATCGACATCACCCCGGTCATTGATAGCATCTATCATTAATTGATTGAGCAGATCGAATGTCGGATGAATCTCAGTGGGGCGCCAATGACCATCGTTTGCTGTAACGAATGTGAGGATGATCTCACCGTCGTTACTCTGATGTTGAGAATCGAGTGATGAGAAATAACCAAGAGAGAATAAAAGTACACAGACAGTAATTCTATGTACATAATTCATTGATTTTCTCCCATATGAGCTAATTTATAATGAAATCCACCAACAGTAAAAATGTTACCGTCACTAACTATAGGAATAACATTAATTTATTCCGAAAGTTCTTCGATTTAAGAAAAAATCAAGTATCAGCCCATCATCACCCTGCCATTATTCACCACCCCCAACGGCTTCCCGAACAACTTCCTTCCATGAAACGGTGAATTCTTCGATTTTGATTTGAATTTCTGAATATCGACCGTCCACTCTTCATCGGGATTAACTATCGTCAGAGAGGCATTTTCACCCTCTTTAATTACCACCTGCGGCAGATCCATAATTCGACGAGGAGTGATGGTGAATTTTTCGATCATCTGAGAAAGTGTCAGCACACCGGGCTTCACCAATTCGGTAATAGACAGGCTGATCGCTGTTTCGAGTCCAACAATCCCGAACGGCGCATACAGGTACTCAACTTCTTTCTCGTCGTAGGAGTGCGGAGCGTGGTCGGTGGCAATCACATCGACGGTGCCGTCTTTCAGTCCTTCCTTCATTGCATCAACGTCTTCCTGGGTACGGAGCGGCGGATGCATTTTTGTATTGGTATCAAATGACCGCACTTCTTCGTCGGTTAGCGTGAAATGGTGAGGCGTGACTTCACAGGTCACGGGTAGTCCTCTTTGTTTTGCTTCGCGGATTAATTCGAGTCCGGCTTTTGTGCTGAGATGTGCAACAT
>PWJF01000212.1 GCA_003560935.1 Ignavibacteriales bacterium | reverse complement strand
TATGTATGTGATTCGTGCGTATCTTGCCGAGCAGGGATTAAGTGAAGAACAAATATATGAGTATGATATTCCATTAGAAATTATGACCGAAGGCGGACCTCAGCAAATCATCGGGAATCCGGAATTTCTTTCCCTGCCGGCTGCACGTACATCCCGGTTCACAATAACCGTGCAGGATTATCTCGATTGGTTTGAGATCCGGCAATTTCAAATCAAGCGTGACTCGAGAGAAGCTTTTAACACAAGCATTCTGCAGACGGTCCGTAAGATGGCACAGGATAGAATGCTCGGTGAGCGTGCATACAAGCGTGGATTGCATGAGCGACGAGCCGTCAAACGCGATCTGCAAAGATGGAAAGGGAAAATTCTCTATTCGGTTTTTCGGCGTGATCTTCAGCGATCTATCGAGATAAACGAAGGACAACTACGATCGTATTACAATGCTTATAAAACGAGATATGTCGATCAAAATGGGAATCAGCTTTCATTTGACGAGGCAAGAGAACATGTTTACGCTGAGTTGTATTTGTTAGAAGAGAACAGAATGCTTTATAGACTCCTCCGTAATTTGGAATCAAAGTATGATGTATATGTGAATGAACAATTACTCGATACATTGGCAGAAACGATTGAGGAATCGGAGATTCCGGTCGGTGTTATCTTTTATAAACCGGGAGGTACTTTTCCGCGCGTCGCATTTCCTACAATCGACCAATCGTGGAGGGACTACGACCATTAGCAGCAGATCTCTATATTATGCGTACCCTGTCGAAAGCCTGTTTACCGGTTCGAGTCTTGGTAATCCATTTTCATTTTTAACATTAGATAAGGAATCGAACGTCAAAACTGTATGGAGCTCAAATGAGACCGACCCGGAAAATGACGCTGCGTACCGAATCGTAATATGCAGCATTCTCCCGGATCAACAACAAAAGGTATTCGAAATTAATCCGGAGGCAAACAGGTGTATTGTCAAAACACGGGGAAACGACAATGAGACAAGAATTTTCCGATCGTCGTATGACTTTGAGGAGATTGAGTATAATTCGAGGGAGTTACGGTTAAAAGATAAAATCACTCCATTTAGTATTGAACAGAGTCACATCGATTTTATTCCTTCTTTCGGGAATAATGGCGTGAGTGCGTGCACGAATGCATTCGAATCTGCATTGCGGGATGTGTACGGAATTAACACGCAAACATGCAAAGCATATGATGAGATTGTAAAAACTACCAGCAAATCTGAACACAATTACGATCCGGAATTCGGGTACCAGCTTATAGGAAGGGTGTGGCCAAATTTAACCTCGTGGATTGCATACTCGATTAGAAATTCTCATCCTGAAGAGCTCGTTGAAGCAATGATAGATATCTACGGCATAAGCGAAGCAGAACGTCCCATCGATTGGGGATATGTTGTACCCGGTGAATTTCCTGAACGATTGCATGAAGAGACACTGAAAAGCCGTGGGATGCCGATGAGCCTGTGGATGCCCCCAACCTATCTGTGGCTTGCAGTAGAGGGACTTCTCGGTGTACAACCGAGTCTTGATGGACTCAAAATGAATCCTGCTTTACCCGAGAATCGGAATTGGATTGCAGTTAAAAATGTTCCTTACCGTCAGGGACGTGTCTCCGCTCTCGTATATGACGGTGTAACCTATTCCACGCATCCCCTCAAATCAAATTTACCGGAGAACATTCATAATGCTTGCCGCTCTCTATGAAAAACCGCATAAACTGTCAGTTTTGAAAAAAGAGATACCTCGATTAATGAAAGATGAGGTGTTGATCAAGGTCGATGCATGCGGTGTGTGCGGAACCGATCTTCATATTGTGGAAGGTAGATCCCGCTCGACGCCGCCCGTGGTACTCGGACATGAATTCAACGGAACCATTTATGATAGCGGAGGTACGAACGGCTCATTTGCTGAAGGACAACGCGTTGCGATAGATCCTAATATATCATGCAACACCTGTTACTACTGCCGTCGGGGTTTAATGCATCTTTGTGAGAACCTGAAAGCGGTCGGTGTCGATATCGACGGAGGTATGGCGGAGTTCTGTGCTGTTCCCGCCAGGCAACTATATCCCCTCCCTCACGATCTCACTCCTGAACAATCTGTTTTTATCGAACCGGTATCCTGTATTATCCACGGCATCGACAGGGCACGAGTGTCGGTCGGTGATACTGCGGTGATTATCGGCGGCGGCACGATTGGTTTAATGATGCTATCGCTTTTACGGAATGCAGGGGCTTCGAAGATCGTTCTCATTGAACCTGTGGCATTTAAACGTGATATCGCAGAAAAACTCGGTGCCGATGTCGCTCTCAACCCGTTGAGGGACAATGTTCACGAGGCGATTTTCGATTTAACCCGGGTGGGAGCCGATCTTGTTTTTGAATGTGCCGGAACCTCTGCCACTGCAAAGCAATCGCTGGAGTATGTGCGGCGTGGTGGTATAGTTGAGTTTTTCGGTGTGTGTCCCATAGGAGAAACAATACCGGTTGAACCGAACAATATCTTTGTCAACGAACTGACGATCATGGGTTCATTTATAAATCCACATACGTTTTCGCGAGCTATTCATGTTCTTTCATCGGGGATTGTTGAGATAGATAAACTGGTGATTCATACGTATAAACTTGAGAACATCCACGCCGCGATGAAATCGATGCGTGAAGGGGAGACGATTAAGAATATTGTGTTTACATGACATTTAATTGTTTACGGAGTATTTAATGCAAATTACTCGATATAAAGTTATATATCTCATTTTCATTATTGTCATACTTTTGCGTTCCTCTTGTACACCAGCGCCAGAGCAGATAGAATCGATTGTCAATTTCGATCACCTTCTCCATCTGACCGAGGAAATTCAATTTGCCAATGATACCGTACACATTGTGCATATATATTCAGAATACCCGGACTATGCATGGGTCGACGCAGCCGACTCCGGTCCGGAAGGTATCACCTGTGTGGATGACGTCGGGCGTGCAGTTGCGGTTTATTTGCGTCATTATGAGTTGACCGGTGATCTCACTTCGCTTGAGAGGGTGCGTCCTTTATTGAAATTTGTGATTAATATGCAAACGGAAGACGGTCAATTTTATAATTTTATTTTCCGGGATTACTCAATCAATAAAGAAGGTATTACCAGTTATAAATCATTCGGCTGGTGGGCTGCACGTGGAGTGTGGGCGTTAGGTGCCGGTTACCGTGCATTTCGGGATGTCGATCCCGTCTTTGCATCGAGTTTAGAGAATGCTCTCCTCAGATCCTTTGATCAGATCGATATACTTCTGGAAAATTATACGTCGTTTGCGAATGTCAATGACAGACAGGTGCCTGCGTGGCTGATTTATCAATATGATACATATAGTGCTTCAACGGTCAGCGAACTGATGCTTGGTTTATGTGAATATTATGCTGCGACAAAGGATGAGAGAACGGGACGCTATATAGAAATGTTCGGCGAAGCCCTGATGAAAATGCGGGAAGACAATCCGTACGAATTTCCGTATGCCGTTTTTTTCTCCAACCCGGAAATGTGGCATGCATGGGGAAACGGGCAGGCACAAGCCCTTGCAACAGCCGGGATGTTGTTAGAAAACGATGAATTTATTCGAGCTGCCGAAATGGAGGTTCGGTCACTCTATCCACGACTTGCATTACACCGCATGATCCGGGAATACCGGCTTGACGATCCCGGTTCAAAAAAAGAATTTCAACAAATTGCGTACAACCTTCGTCCGGTGATCGTGGCATCGCTTCGTACGGCTGAGGCGACGGGGGATAAGTCGTACAAAATCCTTGCCGGATTGCTCGGGAGCTGGTTTACGGGGAATAATGTCCTCGGGATTCCGATATACGATCCGGAAACCGGTCGTTGTTTCGATGGAATTAACGATGCCGAAACGGTTAATCGAAATTCCGGGGCGGAATCCACTATCGAGGCGTTGTATTCTCTTATTGAACTCGAAGCGGTTCATGATATTCAGCAATACCTTTTCTCTCAAAAAGTCAGCTCCCGCGAGACGGATTCAACTATCGAAGCCGACTTTATTGCAAAAGACGGAAATCCCTACAGGATTGTATTTGATAAAAATGATCTTACCATTTCAGAGATTGAGTAATGAACCTTAATTCAAAATATAGATTATATTATATTGTAATCTATTTTATAGTGATCAGTATCTGCCAGAATGTTCATTTACTCAATGCTCAACAAATACAGGTGAATCGCATCGAACAGATGCCGAACAAACCTTCACCATACGAAATGCGTGATTGGAAATCCGCGACGATGGGATACGATTCGCTTGTGTATAATTTTGATATAACCGGCGAATTTCTCCCGCTCATCTGGTGGGGAGGAAATGGTGTTAATTATCCGGATGAACAAACATTCGGATTACATACCGTTGTGGGAACGACCGTGCCTGCTTCTTCAGAAGCGATAAATGTGCTTCCTTCATTAATCGGTGCTACCCTGGTTGGAGTAGATAAGAGCGGTCAAAACGGTGTGAACTGGATCAGAAAGAGCAGGGAGTTTTTTAACAAACGACCGGAGGAAAATGTATACCTCAATCATCCCGTCACGCAAAGCGGGAGCGATTGGTGGTATGATACGATGCCGAATGTCTTCTTCTACCAGTTGTATGATCTGTATGACGGGATCGATGAGTATGATAACCAGTTTATATCGGTTGCTGAACAATGGTTAACTGCCGTAAAGAAAATGGGTGGGAGTACTGCTCCGTGGACTCGCCCGAATATGGATTATCGCGGCTGGTATTTATCGACCATGACCCCAAATGCATCGGGTGTACGACAACCCGAAGCTGCGGGCGCAATTGCCT
>PWJF01000012.1 GCA_003560935.1 Ignavibacteriales bacterium | reverse complement strand
AAAGTAAAGGCGATTGTGCAGGAATCGCTGAGCGTCTATAAGGTCGATGCCGGACTGCTCGAAGCGTTGAAGCCGACGCATATCATAACGCAAACCCAATGCGAGGTATGTGCAGTCAGTCTCAGGGATGTTGAAGAGGCGGTTTGCAGGATAACAAGCTCTCAGCCGGCAATCGTTACTCTCGAACCGAACTGCCTCGACGACGTATGGGGTGATATCAACCGTATCGGCGATGCACTTGGGATATCCGGCAAAGCCGATGAAGTCGTTGCGGCGTTGAAAGAACGAATGAACGACATTGCGTCCCGGGCACACCAATCGGATCGTACTCCCCGGATGGCATGTATCGAGTGGGTCGATCCGCTCATGTCGGCCGGCAACTGGATGCCCGAGCTGATCACGATGGCAGGAGGGATGAACCTGTTCGGCGAGGCGGGCAAACACTCACCGTGGGTGACGTGGGAACAGTTGGTCGAGAAAGATCCCGATGTAATACTCGTCATGCCGTGCGGTTTTGATATCGACCGGACATTGCAGGATATGCCGCTGCTCACCGGAAAAAAAGAATGGCAAACTCTGAAAGCAGTGAGAACGAATAACGTATACGCAGCCGATGGAAATCAGTATTTCAATCGTCCCGGTCCGCGTTTGGCAGATTCGCTCGAAATTCTTGCGGAGATTCTGCATCCGGAAACGTTTGATATTCGATATGAAGGGAGTGGGTGGATACGATTATAAAGTTAATACGGTCGATTCACCGCACCGGCAGTGCCCCGCTACTTGCTCAACACCATCCGTTTCGTCTCGGTCGACCCGCCAGCTTGCAGTCTATAGAAATACACTCCGCTTGGTAAATCCGATGCATCGAATACCGCCCGGTATGAACCCGCTCGACGCACATCGTCGACAAGTGTTTCTACCCGTGCACCGAGTATATTGTATACAGATAACGATACGTGTAATTGTTCGGGTACGGTGTAGATGATGGTTGTTACGGGATTAAATGGGTTCGGATAGTTTTGGCGTAGTGTGAATTGAGACGGTACGCTGTGCTCTTCGGAATCAACAAATGTCGGATCGCCTTCGTTGAATTCAATCATAATACTGCTGGTAGCCGGTAGTGTAAATACATATTCATTTACATTATAATCATCGTTCGTTGCATAAACGTCATACTCATCGGCGAATTGCTTTACCAAGCCGCGTTCGTTGGCTATATATGTACGGAGAGCATATCCTTCCAGAAGATCCAATGGAACGGGTATCCTATATCCGAACAACAGCGCGTAGACAGTGAGTGTCAGGTCGACGTGTATTTCGAATACCTGTGTCGTTATTTCGCCGATCGGCAGCAAGATAAGCTCTTCCTCCAATCGGATCCCCGTCACCGTAATCTCGATATCTGCCTCGTCATCGATATTGATATCACCGGAAAATGCCTCTTTCAGTGTGTCCGAAAGTTCGATTGTTTGCTCGAGATGATATACTTCCCACACATCATTGACGCCGGCCGAAAAAATAGCTATCGGCAGCCGGTCTTCGGGGTCGACATCCAGCTCGAGGAGTCCATCCGCGAAAATCTCCGATTGTAAAACCTGTACTACCCTGATAAATAATGTGTCGTCACGGGTATCGAGTTTATAGGTATATCCCTCTTCGGAAGTCGTGATCGAATACACCATATATCCATCGAGCAACTCCATCAAATACAGCGAATCGGTGCGAATAGACGCTGACACGATGGAATCATCCAGGGTCGAAACCGATTCTACCGTCCAGGTGCTGTTTAATGTCGGTAGATAATCCGATGCAGATTGTGCACTGAGGGAACTATTGAGACAAATCGAAAGAGCGAATACAAATATCCCGGCTTTCATGGCATTTTACTCTCGAGCGATGGTACGGTGACTGTTGATTATTTAGTAATGCTACAAAATATTCAATTAATAAACAACAACCGTCAGAGTATCTTTGTAATTGAGCAACTTAACCAGGGTTTTATAATTTTTTAACTATAGATAAAATAGTATTAAATCGGAAATTACTCATTAGTATATTCTGTCCGTATAATTATTATTGACTTTCAATTATTTACTATGTATTATTTTCCTGCAAAAAGATCATGAGGTAGGAATGGAAACCTCGGATGAAGAATCGAGTATTAAACCGGGTTCTTCGCTCGGAAGTACTAATATGACAGTTGGAGTGACTGTACTCCGCCGCACACTAATATACATTTCTTTTTACCTATCCGTACCGTTTCAATTTATCACATTAGTTTATCTGCATTTAGAAATCAATCATAGAGCAGACGTACAGCCACGAGCGAGGGTGTATCCCGAATCTTTTGTGATGATTTACTCTTTGTGTTTCCGAATATTTCACGTTGTGTAATATAGTTTTTTCCCGCAGTGTTTGGTATTGGTGCAATAGTATTACAACATTCATATGTTGTTATTGAAGAGGATCGATAGGTGCTATCGCGTCTTAAATATGATGACAATAAAATTCAGGATATCATTGAAGAAAATACACGTCTTAAACATGCGATAGAAGAACTTACAATTCTCAATGATCTCGCACGGGCTATCGGTGCTCTGAACGACTCCGAAGAGATTATGCAGATTATTTTGCATCGATCCCTTGAAGCAATTGATGGCGAGCAAGGGGTTATCACGCTTGTGGATACCGATACGGTAGATTCCATGAAAACATTCATCCGGAAGATAGTACGTTCCGGTGAACATCATCCATTCCATCTTCACCAGAGTTTACTCGGGTGGATGCATATAAACAAAAAACCGCTTTTAATGAACAACCCTCAAAAGGATCCGCGGTTTAAAGGACTTCAATGGGATAAAGATATCGCATCACTGTTGTGTGTTCCTCTCATGGCGAAATCAAAACTCATCGGTATATTAACCATCTACAACAAAAAAACCGAAGCGAAATTCACCGATGGAGATCAACGTTTATTGACAATCATAGGTGCTCAATCCGCACAAGTGCTTGAGAATGCTCGTCTTTATGAGGAAGAACAAACTCTTCTGTTGATGCAGCGAGAGCTGGAAGTTGCCGCGAACATACAGAAGGTACTTCTTCCAAGCAAAGCGCCTGCTGTCGACGGATATGATATCGCGGGAAGGAATATTACTGCGCAATTGGTCGGCGGAGATTATTTCGATTTTATCCCAATAGATCACAAGCGATTGGCTATTAGTATCGGTGATGTTTCGGGTAAGGGATTGTCTGCTGCCTTACTCATGGCAAATCTACAGGCAACACTTCGAAGTCAGGCGCTGGCGGCGTCATCTGCGAAGCAGTGTATCGAGCGCTCCAACTATATGTTATTGAACTGTACCGAGTCCGATCGGTTTGCGACATGTTTTTACGGAATTCTTGATCATCCTGAACACTCGCTGACGTATTGTAATGCCGGGCATGATCCACCGATACTATTAAAGAGAGATTTAATACCATTAAAAGCTGAAAATTTGATACTCGGTACGTTTGAGGGTATCCCATACACAGAACAAAAAGTGCAGATTGATATTGGTGACGTTCTTGTTATGTATTCCGATGGAGTAACGGAATCGAAAAATAAAGATGACGAAGAGTTCGGTGAAAAACGACTGCACGATATAGTAATTGCTAACCGATCATCGCCGGCGCAAGCTATACTCGATACTATTGTCAATGCTGTATGTTGTTTTGGAGGTGGATGTCCGCAGATGGATGATATAACCGTTGTGGTTGTGAAGCGTGTGGAGTAAGGATGGTTGTTTGCAATAGACGTGAATCCGGAGAAACGGGTTTGATCATCACTACTATTAAAAGGAGGAACACATGTTGAAAATTCTTTTGCTCATTGCAGCTATCCTGGAAATTATATTCCGCGGGCTGCCTGCAGTATTCGCTTCCGAGGGGATTGCGAATCTGTTCGGGCTTGAATATATCGAAGGTGCATTGGTATATGTTCATCCGTTTGGAATGTTTATGATAGTTTTCGGGATTCTCTTTTTTATGGCGTCAAGAGATCCGGTGAAATACAACATCATCGTTGATGTTGCGATTCTCCGGTATGCAGCCGCTTTAGTTGCATACATTGTATCCCTGATAAAACTCGGTTCGTTGGATACATTCTGGTGGATCCACTTGATCATCGATGTGGTATTGTTAGCACTGTTTATAATCTATCGACCGAAAACGGCGCCTGCACAAGCGAGTGCATGAGAAGTAATTATTACAAGAATAAGTTACACATACTGCGCACCGATAATATTCCAGGTGTGCAGTATGTGCCATAATTCTGCTTAATATGATAAACATTAAAAAGAAAGGATTGACACAATGTCACACACGAAAATATTAATATGTTTAGGAGCATACTTGACAATTTTTTTACTGGTTTATGTCAGTGGTTGCGTACCTTCGAATCAAGAACAACTCGAGCGTAATAAAGATCTCATATATCAATTTGCAGGAGTCTTCAATTCAGCAGATTGGGTCGAAATAATTGGGTATGGAATTGCTAATCTTGGTTACCTTTTGCTCTTAAGTGGTATAATTAAAGGCACTTTCATTGTATTTAGACTTACAAAAAGGTGGGAAGTTATTACGGCATCAGTTTTATTAATATTACTTGGTAACATGCTTTTAAATATATAATTAGACGCTCTCGCTGTAACCTTAAAACTAAGATGAGTAATACTAAGGAAAGTGGGATCTAATGATACACTCAGGTTTTTGGAAACGATTTGCCGCCTTCTTCATTGACTTATTAATTCTGGTTGTAATATGTACCGTGGCTGGTGGAATACT
>PWJF01000430.1 GCA_003560935.1 Ignavibacteriales bacterium | reverse complement strand
TATTTTTGTCAGTCCGAGCGCACGGCAATCGATCGAGCAGGGATATAACTCACTCATTGCGGATGCATATGAGGCGATAATTGCCGCAATGTATATCGACGCGGGATACGATGCGGTTGCTGCATTCGTAAGGAAGCAACTTTACGAATCATTGGAAAATAAGGAAATAGAGCTTTTTATTGACGATAATTATAAAAGTTTATTAATTGAATATACACAGGGAGTCGGAATCGGTACACCGCGATATGAAATTGTGAAAAAAGAAGGACCCGACCACGATCAGATATTCACCGTCGAAGTAAAAATAGATAAAATGTCGTATGGCAGGGGGGTAGGGAAAAGTAAAAAAGAAGCGGAACAAAAAGCAGCCGCTATTGCGTATGCACAGTTTATCAAACCGTCAACGGATACCCCGCGAAAATCACATAAACCAAATGACTGAAAACAAGTAGAAATATGAACGCATATATATATGACAAACTCATCTTCGAAATCAGCAAAGCCGGACGAAAGGGATATACCCTGCCGCCAAACGATGTGCCCTTCAGGCATGTCGAGGATTTGATCCCGGAAAAGTATTTACGCCGGACGCCGGCACAACTTCCGGAGACCAGTGAAAACGAAGTAGTCCGGCACTATGTAAATATATCAACCAAGAATCATCACATCGACAAGGGATTTTACCCGCTCGGCTCGTGTACGATGAAATACAACCCGAAGGTAAACGAAACGACGTCGTCGATGCCCGGATTCCGGAATACACATCCGCATACGCCGGAGCAGTTCTCGCAAGGTGCACTTGAGCTTATGTACGAACTTGCCGGTATGTTGACAGAGATATCCGGAATGAAGGCAACAAGCTTGCAGCCGGCAGCAGGTGCACAGGGTGAGTTAACGGGATTGTTAATGATACGGGCGTATCATGATAAACAGGGTAAGCCGCGGAAGAAAATCATCGTACCCGATTCGGCGCACGGAACGAATCCTGCCAGTGTGACATTCGCAGGATATGAATCGGTTAATGTTAAGTCGAATAAAAACGGCACCGTTGATCACGACGACCTCGCAAAAGTGATCGACGAAGATGTCGCAGGCTTGATGCTGACAAACCCGAATACCCTGGGTATCTTTGAAAAACAAATAGTAAAAATCGAAAAGATGATACGGGACGTCGGTGCGTTATTGTATATGGACGGCGCTAATCTCAACGCGCTGCTTGGCATTACCCGTCCCGGTGATATGGGAATCGATTGCGTGCATATCAACCTGCATAAAACATTTTCCACACCGCACGGCGGCGGCGGCCCGGGATCGGGACCGGTTGCGGTCAGCCATCGGCTCGAACCGTTTCTTCCTGTACCGCGCGTCGTGAAAGAAAATGATCATTACCGGTTCAACTTTGACTATCCCGATTCTATCGGCAAGGTGCATACTTTTTACGGCAACTTCGGGATGCTTGTGCGCGCCTATACGTACATACGAATGCACGGTCCCGATGGATTGCGGGGTATCAGCGAAAATGCAATTATTAATGCAAATTACCTTTTAGCCAGACTGCGGGACTATTTCGATCTGGAGTTCGATTCGCCGGTCATGCATGAATTTGTGCTATCGGGCTCACGGCAGAAGGCCATGGGCGTTCGCACCATGGATATCGCCAAACGATTGCTTGATTACGGGTTCCATGCTCCGACTATTTATTTCCCGTTAATCGTAAAGGAAGCCTTAATGATCGAACCGACGGAAACCGAGACAAAGGAGACGCTCGACGCATTTGCCGACGCTATGATCCAGATCAATGAAGAAATCAAAACAAATAAGGATATTGTCCTGAAAGCGCCGCATACGACGCCCGTTAAACGGCTCGATGATGTAAAAGCGGCGAAAGAAATTAATGTCTGTTTTAAAGAGTAATCTTGACTATTGTATAGAGATTATTGATATTATAACTTTGAATCAAACAATATCAGGTCAGCCCCACTCAATGGAAAGAGGATGGGGCTGTTTTTTTGGAACGGAATGAGCATACGATTGTACATAACGGTAATTCTGTTGGTAGCTTTGCTTCCGGCTGCGGCACATTCATCCGGCAGTGAAGTTGTGGTCGATAACATCGTTGTATCCGGTAACAAGATAACCGATAAAAGCGTCATCATTCGTGAGATGCGTCATCGAGTTGGAGAACATTTCATGCCGGAACTCCTCGCCTATGAACGAGATCGAATATACAGTCTCGGATTATTTAATCGTGTAGACATTCATCATTCAGTTAATGAAGACCGCGCCACTATTTTTGTGGATGTTCACGAACGATGGTACATTTTTCCCGTCCCCGTTTTCGGAGTGAAAGACCGGGACTGGAGCAAATTGTACTATGGTCTGGGTGTTGTGCATTACAACTTCCGCGGGCGCAACGAAAAACTCTGGGGCGGGTTTGCGCTCGGGTACGATCCGTGGATCTCGACCCTGTACAGTAACCCGGCGATTTTCGGGAGCGAAGATCTTTTTTTTGAAACCCAATTTATATATACCAGGACCGAAAACCGCAGTGTCCTGTATGAAGAGGAGTTGCGGAATTTCAAAGAGACAAGATATATATTTGACGTAACACACGGCAAAAGGTTATCAATTTTTACTACTCTTGCCTTTTCACTTGGCTACCGCTCAATCAATGCATCTGAATTTATCCCGGGCCATATTAAATCGCCCGGCGGTACCGACAATTATATGATCGGTTCGGTTGCGTTCAAGTTTGATACGCGGGATATTATCGAGTATCCAATGTACGGAACTTTTTTACATGCGGCTGTATCAAAATCCGGGTTCGGTAAAAGTCATGTCGATCATTTCAGAACATTACTCGATGCGCGCAGATTTGTGCCCATATCCGACAGATTGTCAATTGCCGGAAGGGTATACACAAGTGTTGCCGGTGGCAGATCGCTTCCGCACTACAGCCATATGTTTATCGGATATGAGGAAAAAATCAGAGGACATTTCCGGGATATTTATGAGGGGGAGAACGTTTTTCTCTCTTCTCTCGAAGCGCGGTTCAGACTTCTCGGACCGAAATATTTCGAATGGAAGAATGCATTGGCGCCGGAGTTTTCCATGCTCCGCTATGGAATAAATCTCGCACTATTCGGCGATTTGGGAACCACCTGGTACCGTGACGAAGCAATTCATAACTTAAAGCCGGTAAAAGGATTTGGAGCCGGTATACATTTATTATTACCTTATAGCGGGGTATTGCGCATCGAGTATGCATTCGATGAATCATTCGACGGTGAATTCATTATCGATCTTTTCGTTATGTTCTAATATACGGCTCTCGATGGAATCTTTCTACGTTCCTCCCGAACATATTTCAGAATCCGAATTGAGCATTCAAGGAGAAGAATTTCATCATCTGACCCGGGTTCTCCGGAAAAAAACGGGTGATAAAATACTCGTTGTTAACGGAACCGGTACGGCATTTGAATGTACCATAGACGGAATTAACTCAAACGAATCCCGGTGTACGATACAAAATGTTCATGAACCTTTTAACGAACCGGAGGTAGAAGTAACACTTATGCTGCCCGTATTGAAAAATCACAACCGGGTTGAGTGGATTGTTGAAAAGGGGACTGAACTTGGTGTACGTCGTTTTGTACCGGTACTTACCGAGCGTACCATTCCGCATCGGATACGATATGACCGTTTACGGAAGATAGCCCTCACCGCGATGAAGCAATGTAAGCGATCATATTTGCCCGAAATTGCGGAAACGAAGAAATTGGGGGATATTCTTGCATCGGTCGACGTGTCATTTGACAAAGTTTTTATCGGACATGAAGCCGCACCGGTTTCCGATTCGATGCGCAGTGTATACGGACAACTTCCCGGCCAGAGGGTATTATTACTTGCCGGCCCTGAGGGGGGATTTACCGGCGAGGAACTCAGGGAATGTGAACGTAACGGCGCGCAGATAGTTTCACTCGGTGTCAGGAGATATCGTGCCGAAACGGCGGCATTAATTATGGCCGTTTATATAATTCATGATTGATTGAATACCATGGAGTTATTGACGTGAAAATAGTTGTTGTCGGCGGCGGCGAAGTAGGAATGCATCTCGGCCGCGTCCTTGCAAAAGAGAATCACGACATTATTATTATCGATAAAGACCCGCGTGTAATTGCACGTATCAATGAACAGCTTGACGTGCTGGCCATCGAAGGGAGCGGAACCAGCCCCGCATACATGAAACAGGCGGGCGTGCATAATGCCGATATCGTTATAGCAGTAACGACGTCAGATGAGGTGAACCTCATTGCGTGTATGCTCGCTCACCGCATGGGTGCTCAGCGTACCGTCGCGCGGATCAGTAACCCGGAATATGCTAAAGAGAATTCCGTTCTCGGACCGGATGTATTTCATGTCGATTATCTGCTTAATCCCGAGCTCGTCGCCGCTCAGGAAATCGTTCGATTGATAAAACGTTCCGAAGCGACGGACGTGCTCGAGTTTGCCGACGGAAAAGCCCAACTTCTCGGACTCCGGCTTGAAGCCAACAGCCCGCTCATTAACCGGAAACTCAGGGATCTGGTGAAGGATCACCATCACATTACCTTCCGGGCAGTTGCCATCAGCAGGGGATTTCGAACGATCGTCCCCGGGGGCAACGACGTGTTTAAACGCGGCGATCAGGTCTTTGTTATGGCGCATACCGAACATATACCCGAGATGCTCCGGCTGGCCGGTAAGCAGGATAAATCGTTCGATAAAATAATGGTCCTTGGCGGCGGGAAAATCGGGCGGTATGTTACCTCACTGCTTCAGAAGGATATTAATATAAAATTAATCGAAACGAGTCATGAAAAATCGCTGAGACTTGCCGATGAGCTGACCGACGCACT
>PWJF01000327.1 GCA_003560935.1 Ignavibacteriales bacterium | reverse complement strand
TATATGAGTAATCGATCATATATACAGCAAAAATTGTTCCAAATTAGCATCCTCTTAAAATCACGCGCTTTACATTACTAAGCAAAAGGTATGGTAGGGGTTGTTATGCCAAAGGAGGCAGAAACGCAGAAAAGGATTCAGGTTTGTTTAATATTTTTTATAATTTCACTGACAATCGACTCGGTATTGTGAAACTCAATGTCGAAAACGTGGCGATTCATGGCTCCAAAATACATACACACTTTATCAACAAGTCCCTTACGAACTACCCACAGCATCGGTTTTTCTGAGTTGTTAAAAATTTGCTCGATTGTTTCAGCCCAGCATTCTCCTTTCAGCTCAAACGGACCGACTTCATCGATAATAATGAGATCGGCATCCTTTATTGTGTCAGGTGAAAGTGCCTGCTTTCCGAGATTGAGTCCGTTATCAAAAAATTCAAACAATTGTGGTGAGGAGGGAATTGATTCGGAACGACGTTTACAGAGAAGAGTTTTCTTGCCTGTTCGTATATCCTGAACATAAAATCCAGTTTTCCGACCGTTTTGTATTATTGCCGGCGCACTGATACCTGCAATTCGTAACTCTTTATCCTGCAATCCGTTGATTACTCCCTCAAGAATCGTACTCTTACCACTGTTACGTTTACCGCTTAGAATATAAATCGTATTCACTCGTTTTTGATGTTGACGTACTACCGACAACCAATCTTCGAGCTCATTTATTATGCCTGTCAGAACGCGCACCGGATTACGCCATTGCGTCCCCTTTGGCAGTGCGGCGATCATATGCGGTGCTACACTGAATACAACCTGCATTATATTGGTAAAGCGGTGGAGCCCGAGACGGGAAGCCGACTGCAGCAGATGAGGATTTCCCAGTTCTCTGCTCAGCGCACTGAATCCGATAACGATGAACAATGCCCGCATACTCATCTCCACACCGATTTGAAAACCTTCCGCAGAAATAAGAGCGGAGTTATTTTTTTCGCCGAGAAATATGCCTGTGAGTGCTGTTAAGATAATTAATCCAATCCAAAAGCCAGGCCTATATATGATCGGTGCAAGAATACTACGCTCCGTGAAGAATATGATTCCCGCATATAAAAATAGTGCACTTATTCCCAATGTAAACGGATTGCTGTATACGAGATATAAAGCGGCGCCGATTGATAACAGATGAAAAAGGATTTTAACCGATGAATAACTACTATTGCTTTTAGATGCAGAAGCAATCGGGAAATGCTCAATAGATCGGTTCGAATCGATTTGGATTGTATTTTTATATTGAACCGATTTTCGTCCGATATACATCCCGACTACACTTGCCGCACAACCAAAAATAAAAAAGAGTAAGAAAGCAGCAATGAGCGGTATCCAAAATCCTGATACTGGCAGATGAAAATAGCCAAAAAAAGTATCCACAATACTCTCATACAATTCAATAAGTGTGCGGCCGAAGACCACAAGCGCGTAAAGAATACGCAGTACGAGATTCCACATCATCGCGCACCCTCCGCCGACCAGGTAACCGACTATATTGCTGCCGAATATCGAAATACTACCATATACCAAAAATGCCTGCATAGTGATACCGAGTATCGGACCGATGATGACCGGACTTGGCGAGAGTAGTTTGAGTGCAGCGCAGATTAAACCGGCGCGCCAGATAATACCCCGCTCCCGCCAAATGTGGTGTGAGGCGATCAGGAGTATAATGCCGATTGCGGTAAGGATATTGCCGGCAATTTCGGGGATTCGCAGGTTATGAAGAAAGCTGCCTAATACGATTTCCGATGCTCCCCACAATCCGCCTATTACTGCGGCTTTCAGCCATATATCATGAATATTCTTATTCATCGGCACACGTGTTAATCAAAGACCTGTACTCATCTTCGGTATTGATATTAATAATCCTATTCCGGAAAGCTGACAGATCGATAAGTTTATAATCAACTCCTGTTATAAAATCAAACACCTTTTTTCGATCCGACTTTAAATAATTCTCAAGATTCGGGAGAATTGTTTTCGGAAAGACGCCAAGGAGCGGATGTAAGTTTTGATCGACAACTGTTACGTTTATAATATGCGGTGTTGATTCCGAAAGAATAGAATTTAGTACAGCCGAATCGATGACCGGCATGTCGCATGGAACGCACAGAATGTGATTGTTGTGACTCACCGTGAGAGCTTCATATATACCGGCAAGGGGCCCGTGATCCACAAATGAATCTTTTATTTTCCGGAAAGGAAGGGAATCATATTCATCGAATTCATTAACGCTGATGAGTATTCCGGAAACAGCGGTGTCTTTCAATGCGTCGAGCAGTCGATCTATAAAAAATTTACCACGGTATGAAAGGAAGGATTTATCCTTCCCCATTCTTTTACTTTTCCCTCCGGCAAGTATAATCCCCGTCACATCGTTTGCTGCCAGCATATCGAATCATTTTTCTTGCAGAATATCATCCGCCCAGCTCATTGCCGCCATCGTGGGTGGAAATCCAATCGTCGGCAAAGCGAGTAAAATTGTATGGTAGATCTCCTCCTTCGTCACACCTGCTTCAAGAGCTTTGCGAACATGCGAATGAAGTGCACCCTCAAGCTGTGCACCTGTGGATAATCCAATCTTAATGAGGGCGCGAGTCTTTTCGTCCAGGGGACCCATTGTATGGACAGATTCGCCGAGCTTTTCATACGCATTAAATATATCCGGAAACCTTTTCTTAAATTCCTCGAAATATTTTGGAAGTTGTGACATGTCCGTACCTATTATTCTTTTAAAAGATTTGTATAATCGGGAATTTCCTGCAGACACATTGGACGTCCACAGTAAAAATCGTTAGCTGAACTAAAATACATACCGTACCGAAAACAATACCTGTATTGATTCAGAATTTTCGGCTTCCTTGTATGTGCCGGCAAAGTGGGTCACTTCAACGCCGTAGTGCACTCCCTTTCCGAGTTTATGTATCAGACCTATAAAGACCGCACCGGTATTTACCAAAGCCCTGACGGCCAGATGATCTTCTTCGGTCAATTCTTCTCTTGCATAGCCGAAATAGAAATCAACATTTTCACCCGAATACAGCAACTCTAACCACCCTGCGATTGTGCCCATACCTTTGTGTTCATCATCAACAGCATCATAGAAAAATCCGGATCTGCTCAGGAAAGGTTTGAGGTTCTGACCGTGCGTAACCTCTCCCAAAAGAGTGAATCTTTCCGTAAAAGGAATTCTTGCATCAAGCGATACACCCCATATTGGAACGCTGTCTTCAATAATGTCTTCCCGGCCATAGGTGGTTGATATTCCAACATTACCCCTATTACTTAACTTGTAAACATACCTTGCACTTAGCAGCGGAATGCCGCTCTTTATTGCTTCGTCTGTAGTGGGATCGCTCGCGGATATTGCCAATTCTCCTCTTTCCCAGAATCTTGTGTAACGAAGCTGCGCCCTTCTAAAACCTATATTACCTGTCTGCCAGTAAAAACCGTTGGTTATGAGTGTGTACGGAAGACCGGCGGCAAAGATGTCCCAGTGCTGTCCGGCAATTATTGAATAATCTTTTCCTCTGAGTTCAAGATAAGCAAGGCGTGTCCTGAATCTCATTTGATTTCTTGCAGCAGGGTCAAAGAGATCCCACTCAAAGACACCTCTGATGATCGTGCCATCATATACTTCCGGTCCATCCCATCGCAAACCGAAGCGGCTGTGCATCGCAGAAAAGTTGGTTGTCGACTCGTCATTTTCAACGGTATGAGGAAGCGGATATCGCGGAGCGTTATACGAATTCATCATAAAGCTTTGAAAGGCGGCATCAAATTGAAAAAAACCGTAAAAATTGAGATTCATTGAATCGTCTTTTACAAGGTTGATTTGAGCGGTTACAGGAAGAACCATCATCAGCATGGCAAGACACGACGTTGCAAAAGTAAATTTTTTCATTTTGATCCTTATGTGATGTCACCTATGTTTTCATTTGATTCTTGACAACATCATTTGTTAAGCAACCTCTTTGGCCATATCTTTTTTAATTCCGTTGCGGGCTAATACTTCCTGCACCGTCTTTGCATTTATCGGAATGCCCTTTTTTGCAAGATCTTTTAGATGATGATGGAAGAGTGACATGTCGACTTTCGATTTTGGTTTTGCGGGAAGATCGTAAAATAGCAATCCCTCGGGCATAATGAAAAGAGTCCTCAGTCCGCCGCTCTCACTTTCTCCATAAAGATGAGGAGTAAAACCTTCCGTCTTCAAATATGAAATTCTCTCATTGGCCTTTGCCAACAATGCGGATAAATTTCCATAGGTTATAGCTTCTCCGGGACATGTCTGTGCGCATGCAGGCTTCATTCCTTCTTCAATCCGTGCAATACAACCATCGCATTTTGTCGAAACTCCCTTATTTGCATCAACGTGCGGAACTCCAAACGGACAGGCTTCTTCACACACACCGCAGCCAATGCACCTTTCTTCGTTGACATATACGAACCCCGTATCCTGATCTCTAACCATTGCCTTCGGTTCGGTAGGACAGATCTCGATACAAACAGCTTCAGTGCAGTGCATACAGGTATGAGCACGAAAACGCCATGTTAATCCATCTTCCGTTTGTTTTTCATAAAATTTCACCAAAACCCTTGTATCAGATGAAAGAGATGCCGGATTCTGGTATCCACCCTTAGCGGCGAAAAACGTTGTTTTTTCACCGGGAAGTCCATTCCATTGTTTGCAGGCAACCTGGCAACCACGACAACCCATGCATTTTGAAATGTCGATTAGTCTCGCTTTTTGTCGAGTAGACATTTGGATTTCTCCTATATTGTAACGAAAAATAGTTTACACCTTTTTAAGATTACACAAGAAAGTTTTATACTCGGGAATATGCGTGTTCGCATCGCCT
>PWJF01000016.1 GCA_003560935.1 Ignavibacteriales bacterium | reverse complement strand
TAAACCTGCCTCCGCTACTTCATACTTCACCAACGCTTCGATATATGCCATCCTCGCTTGAAGCAATGCCACATCGGCGTCGAGCACGTCGGCATTCACGACCATTTCTTCGCGAAACATGTCTTCGGTAATTCGGAAGTTCTCTTCCGCCTGTTCCATGGCGAACCGCGCTGCATCCACCTGTTCACGGGCACTTGTTACATTCAGATAATGTTGTGTTCCCTCCACGGTTATATCATCCCGCCGTTTTTCGAAAGCATATTCCGTTTGATGTAATTGCGCCCGTGCCTGTGAGGTGCGATGCGCGATTGCGCCCCAGTTCAGGATATCAAACGATACCGTAACGCCGATATCCCATGAATCATTGAACTCATCACGGAGCGGCAGATAGCGCTGATGCGGTCGTTGATAATAGTAACTGCCGGTGAGATATACCTGCGGATACCAACCCGAGCGGGCAACTCGAACAGTCGATTCGCTCATCTGCTTGCGTGAATCAAGCTCGCGTATTTCCGGATTATCAGTGACTGCTGTTGATACGTAATCGTCAAGATCCAGCGCTTCCGGAAGTCCGTACTTCGGCTCCGAGGTCAGTTCTGTTTCAGTGGTGAGCGGCAGCCCTATCAAATTGTTTAGTTGGATAAACGCCACTCGTAGTGTACTCCTTGTCTCTATTAAACGAACACGGGTGTTGGATAACCGAACCTGGACTTTGAGAACTTCATTACGGGTCACCATTCCCTCTTGGTAGTAGTTCTCCACATTTTTCAGATGTTCACTTAATTGATCTACACTCGCCGAAACAACACGTTCCGATTCTTTCGCCCTGTATGCAGTCCAGTATGCTTTGGTTATCGCATATACGAGTTCGTTCTTATCCGCTATATGACCATATCGCTCGGCTTCGGCATTATATCGTGCGGCATCGCGATTGCCCTGTAATCTGAAGCCGGTAAATAACGGCTGATGTAGTGAAACCCGTGCACTGTAGTGGTCCACTATATTTGGAAATATCTCAATACCATTCGGCGTTAGATTCTGAATCGGCAGATCTACAGCAAATTCCGGTACATCGCTTAAACGGGCATACGAACCGGCAAATCTGAGCGACGGTAGAAGAGCGGTTGTCGCCTCTCGTTCACGGGCTTCGGCTGCCTGAACCGACATCTCGCTTATGGCAACGATCGGACTCTTTTCGAGTCCCGTTTGGATTGCATCTTCGAGAGTGAGTGTTCGTTTTTCTTGTGCGTGAACACTGGATATACAGAAGATCGATATGGTTAAAATAATTTTGCGCATAAAATATTCTCTTTTTATGTTTACAAATTGCCTGATTCAATGACGCGACCCGGCGAGTCGCGCTACATTTGATTGCATAAGTGATATAAAAACATTTTCAAGCGACGGTGTTATAACACGCGATGATTGTATCGTAATATTGTTTGTTATCAGTTCGCGTTCAATGACGGGAAAACCGGTATTGTAATCGTCAAGGATAAGGTTCACACGGTCGCCGAACGCCTGCGCTTCCCGTACGGCTTCCAGTTCTTTAAGTATCTTATATGCCTCGCGTATATTATCGCAAATAACTTCAACGACGACTCCTTCCATCATCGATTTGACATTTTTCGGAGTGTCCACGACCATTATTTTACCATTGTTCATTAATCCCACACGATGACACCGCTCGGCTTCATCAAGATACGGTGTGGTCAACACAATTGTTATTCCGCTTTTTAGTAGATCCGATAAAATCTGCCAGAAATCTCTCCGCGATACCGGATCGACGCCTGTTGTCGGCTCATCCAGGAAAATGATCTCCGGTTTATGGATAAGCGTACAGGTAAGCGCAAGCTTCTGCTTCATCCCGCCGGATAACTGCCCGGCATAGCGTTGCCTGAACGGCGTTAAACGCATATAATCGAGCAATTCATCGCGCCTGCTTTTATAATTGCGGACATTATGTATCTCGGCAAAGAACTCGATGTTCTCATCTATCGATAGGTCACCGTACAGACTGAACCGCTGCGATAAATAACCGGTACGATTGACGATCTCTTCTCGCTCTTTTTTCAGATCGAAACCAAGAACCGATACATCACCCCGATCGGGCGGAATAATACCGCATAATATCCGAATGGCAGTCGTTTTCCCTGCACCGTCGGGACCCACAAGCGCGAACATTTCACCTTTGTTGATCGTAAGATTCAGTTCATCAACGGCAGTCACATCGCCGAATTTCTTCGAAAGGTTGCGTATCGTAATCGCTGCCGTTGACATACGTTCCGGTTTCATCTTTACTATTCCCTATTCGCTACTATCACTGCATCGGCAGGCAATCCGGGTTTCAACATTCCATCCGGATTTGGTATCTCAACCCGGACACCGAAGACCTGTTTAACGCGCTCTTCTTTAGTCTGTATATTACGCGGCGTGAATTCGGCAGATGGAGATATATAGGTAATCCTGCCGGTAAAATGTTTATCCGGATATGCATCTATCTTCACATCGACCTCCTGCCCCAGCCGCACGTGTCCGACATCAACAGTAGACAGATAGATCATCAACCGAACGGTATCAAGCTTCGATATGACCGCCACCGGTGAACCCAGTCTGACCATTTCACCGCGCTCTACGACTTTATTTGTCACGATTCCGCTAACCGGCGAAACGATATAACTGTCTTCAATATTCTTTGCAAGAAGATCGGCAGACGCCATTGCCTGGCTCAATCTTGCACTCTGAGAGCGCAGCTCTTCAGGTCGGGATAATTGTCTGAGTTTTTCGAGATTCTGTTGAGCAGTATTATATTGTGCGGAAGCGACGATATAGTGAGCCTCTGCATCATCGAGTTGTTTGCGCGCAACGCTGTTTGATTCGTATAAATTTCTTATCCGTCGAAGATCTTCCCGGGCAATTTGAAGATTGGCCTCAGCCTGCCGTAATCCCGCTTCAGCGGAGCGAATGTCTTCATCACGGGCACCTTTCTTCATCAGATCGAACTGCGCTTCGGCGAGATCGACGCCCGCCTTCGCCTGTCGATACTGTATATCGAACGTAGAGTGATCGAGTATCGCCAACGTATCCCCTTCATGCACGATGCTCCCTTCATCGATAAAAATGCGCAAAACGTTCGCACCCACTTTGGAGGCGATGCGTACTTCTACCGCTTCGATTGTGCCGGTCGCCTCGATCCTTTGCGAGTCGTCGCTGTTGCATGATATCAATAACGCCGCGATAGACAGAAACGCTACGTTAAACGGTAATGTTTTTTTAATCATATTATCATTCCCTTCTTTCAGGTGAGATATTTGCCACGGTATTTTTCTCGGCCTTCTTTTGTGAGAACACCCATGAATAAAATTTCCACTATATTTTTGAAAACTTGGTGTAAACTGTACGGTATCTTTGCCATTACTTCGGGATTCGCTATGGAAGCAATCACACTCTGGAAGACAAGAATAAAGAAATCTTCGTCCACTTCGTTCCGTATAACACCCTCTTTTTTGCCGTCAGACATTATTTTTCCAACCACGGTTTTAAGCATCGATCGACGCCTTTCATCGAATCCCCGCCAGTAGTCCGGGAAATATTTGATGAGATCTTCCATATAGGTTTTGTGAATCTTCGACGCCCGATCGCCCGCTAATTCGAGAAATTTTATCAATCGAAGCAATGAATCGACTCCATCTTCCTTCATAACTGAGTCGATTTGTGACAGCGACTCATTCCAAAAAGTTTCCATCACCGTTTTGACCAGTTCTTCTTTATTTGAAAAATATTTATAGATGGTTTTTTTACTCATGCCAAGCGAAACAGCTATTTCATCCATTGAAATTTTCGAAAACCCGGATTGTAAAAATATTTCGGTACATTGCAGAATAATTCGATCACGAACCGGACTTTTATTTTGTTCATTCATAGATGTTCTACCTACAGATAATCTACCTATTACACAATTTTTGTTTTCTTCGTTTACAATACCGAAAAAAATGGTATCTCCACAAAGGAAACTAATTTAGTTTATTTAGTTTCCAATTTAGTAAAACTACTCCCAATTGTCAAGTCCACTTCGAGGAATTTCTTGAAATGAGAAGCGATTCTTATATTTTATAAAAATAGATTCAGATTTTTTTATTTTTGAAATTTTACAATAGATCAAGGATAAAAATACCCTAAATAATACAAAAAATAAATATTATTTTTTTTAAAGAAATGGCATATTACTTGCTTTCCTTTCGGCATTGTAAATATTGTTATAGCTATTAAATAAATACACGGAATCAAAGAGTATCACTTTCATATACTCTCCAAATCAACAATGAGGTGATTCATGAATAAAAGATTTGTTAAAAAATGCTTTATTTTTGCTCTTCTGGGAATATTCTTTATGACCGGCTCTCTGTATGGACAGGATGCCAGAATAGAGATCGTAGCAATGTCTCCATTATTACAGAGTCAGCTCGGTCTCGGACCGGAATATTTCCCGTCGACCGGGCTTGGAAATGTCGGAAAAGGAGAGCATATTTATATTAGAGCACATGATCTTGCCGGCGGAGAAATAACCGATTATGAGTGGGAATTTGTCTCAAGACCGGATGGGTCGGAGGCGGAAATTACCATCGTATCGGAAGATGAGGGAATTTACTATTTTGTTGCCGATGTTGTGGGTCAGTACAGAGTAAAATTAACTATTACGACCGATGCCGGAACCGATGATGTTGAGCGAATTTTTTCGGCGAATATGTTTTTGGGGGTAGGTCAGTATGGCGGTGTACCACTGGATTTTCCCCAATGCAGTGGTTGTCATGATGATGTTTTCCAGAATTGGAAAGAGACAGATCATGCTACACTCTTTCAGCGCGCTGTTGACGGCCAGGTTCCCGGATTCGGTGCAGGCAGACAGAGAACCTC
>PWJF01000447.1 GCA_003560935.1 Ignavibacteriales bacterium | reverse complement strand
TTCTTTATGTTCCCGTTACTGGATATGGGAGCAATGGGATTGGAGATGGGTGCAATGATGCCGGTGATGGCATTAGTGCGACACTGGATGTTTGCCCTTGCTGTCGGTATTCTCTATCCGGTGTTGACAGAGAAAGTAGCGCCGGAAGTACGGTTCGCCGAGGCACGGTGACGTTGAAAGGAGGGAATGAGATGAGCTGTGCCGACACGACCCCTCCTCTCTTTCTCTTGGATTGAGGGGAGGGGACGTTTATTTTTATTTGATATTATCTTACAAAACCTATACCTTAAGAATAAGCACCTCAAGGTACACAGAAGACGCTCTGACAACTATACCATGTCTAATATAACCGGAGAGAAGTATTACACATGCCAAAAACAAAGCTCTGGTATCTGAAGAATTTCGATTTTATCGAAGCCTGCGACGATGAGATGAGAGATTTTATTCATAGGCAAACCACTATGAAGTGTTATGGAAAGAAGCAGCCGATATTCTTCCCGGACGACCCTTCGAACACTGTATTTCTATTGAAAGAAGGACAGGTTAAAATATCAAAATTGACTGAAGACGGCCGGCAAGTAATCCTTGACGTACTCGGTCCCGGTGAAATATTCGGTGAGTTGTCGCTTCTGAAGGACGGCCGACCGAGGGATGAAATGGCTGAGACGATGGGAGAGGTGATCATATGTTCGATACCGCGAGAGCATATTGAAAAAGCACTTGAAAAAAACCCGCGTGCGTACATGGAGATAACCAAACGGATCGGTATCCGGATGCGAAAATTCGAGGAGAAGCTGAGTGAAATGTTGTTTAAAGATGTAAGAAAACGAATAGCCGGTTTTAAGATCTTTGCAGGACAGCCATCGTTGTGCCTGAAGCTGGTTGCAGCCATAAAAAGAGGCGTATAAAAAGAAGCCTCCGATGACCATCGATAAGAATCCGAACTCACTCCCATCGCCGATGCCGATCCCCTTAAAATCTATGGCATCGAGACGGGACGGATCAAGATTTGCAACGAAAGTTTCCCATCCCCCGATCAGATACAGAGCGAAACCCGAAGCGATGAGTATCCCACCCAAAATGATCGACATCTGCATGACATCCGAGTAGATGACAGCCTTCATCCCGCCGAGCATATCATAGATGATTGTAACGCCGCCGGTAACGAGGATCGTAAACCATATCGGTGTCCCCAGAACCGTTGAAAGGACAAGTGCGAGTGCATAGACGCCCACGCCTGTTGCCATCGAGCGGCTGATCTGAAAAACTATACTGACAAGTGTACGGGTACTCGCTGCGAACCGTCGCTCGAGGTATTCATAGATACTCACCACGCCGGCTTTAAAAAGTGGTGGCACGACAAGAACGATAAGCAGGATCATGGCGATCGGAACACCGAACTCGTAAGAGAGCCATATCATCCCTCCGCCTTCACGAATTCCGACAAACGCGGGTGCAGAGATAAAGCTGATTGCTCCAAGCTGCGTCGCCATCGTCGAGAGGCCTACACTCCCCCAGCCCATATTTCGGCCGCTCAGAAAATAATCTTTTTGGTCATGCTGACCCTTACTGAGCCGGTAGCTCATGGTAATAAGGCCGGTAATATAAAGGGCGGGAATGATCCAGTCAATTGGAGTCATACAATAATGTTTGCATAATGCTTTCCTCCCTACATAAATGGTCGGTTATGATTGATTAATGGAATAAATTCTGTCTTCTTGCTGACAATAAGAGTACAATAAAAATTATCTTTACTACGTTATGCCAAGATAAATAAATTACTGTAGAACCGTCATGCGTTTCGTATCAATAAAACTGCCTGCTTCAAGCCGGTAATAATATATTCCCGAAGAAAATGAAGAAGCATTAAAGGTAACGGAGTAGTCCGACGCATCGAGTTGTTCATTGACAAGCGTTTGCACTTTTCTTCCGAGGACATCATAGACGACGAGTGTAACGTGGCTGGTTTGCAGAATCGTAAACCGGATTGTCGTTATGGGATTAAATGGGTTTGGAAAATTTTGGAATAATGCAAATTGTTGGGGAATGGACGGATCGTCGTCTACGATATCTGTAATTGCTGCCGCTTCCTGAACTGCAGCTAATGCATTTGCTTTGCCGTGTCCCCAGTCGTTATTGGGTAAACTCGTTGCAAAAGAATCGCTGCGTCCGGTATCCTCGAAAATATTCCGCATCTGATTCGATGTTAATGTCGGATTTGCTTCGAACATCAAGGCAATGATACCGGCAACTTGAGGTGCGGACATACTCGTTCCCTGCATTATGCGGTAACCGTCGGTTTCTGTTCGAAGGAACGCCGGCGCCGATGCATCGCCTGAAAAGGTTGCAGCGATCACCTGGCCCGGAGCTGAAATTTCCGGTTTTAATCGCCCGTCCCGTGTCGGGCCGCCGCTGCTGAATATCGCAAGATCGTTGAGCGTAGCATCAATTCCGCGTTGCAATCCGTCTGCATCCCTCCATGTACGTTTCGTTGTATAAGCAGCTACGGTGACGGCTTCGCGTGCAGTACCCGGAATGGAGACGGTAAAACGGCGGCCGGTATTCTGAACCGCTTCGGCAGTCCCTCCATTAAGTGATGTTGCAACGATCCACATATTATAGGTAAATGACGCTGCGGGTAGATCATTTTGCAACCGGAAGTTCCATATACCTCTGGCGGGCGGTGTTGTGTTGTTGTTCGTTATCTCAATAAGAAAAACGCGTGATTGAGGTTCGGTCATCGACTGCACAAAATCCGCTATAATTACCCTTCCATCGTCTGTGTGAGTCGTATCCTGTCCGAGCGAGGACACCGAGGTTTCGTATCCGTTCGGTGTCGTGACGGTTAGGGTAGCATTCGGCGTTGTACCCCGGTCGCTTTCATACCATAATAAATTAAGAATAAGGTTGTTACCACCCTGATTGTCTTGTATTGAATGCGAAACATCCATGGAAAATGTTGAAAAACTATTCGCGGATATGTTCACACCGCCCGTATGTATATTTCTGCTTCCGCTGTTACCCGCCGATACAACGACGGCTCTTCCGGGTTGTTGTACGAATTCATCAATTGCCCGTTCCTGGGGCGCCCTTCCATCGTGGCCTCCGCCATGTCCCCCGAGACTGAGATTAACGACGACGGGTTTACCGAGTTCGTCTGCTTTTTGAAAAATATAATTCATTCCATCGATTATTCTGCTTGACGAGAACCTGCCGTTTGGAAATGCAACGATAATAAACTCCGCATCCGGCGCAACTCCGGTAAATCTACCGGATCCCTTCGCACCGTTTCCACCGGCTATTCCCGCTACGTGCGTTCCGTGTCCGTTTGTATCCGACGATCGTACACGACTTCTGGATCCTCGTGCTAAATCCGATTCTATATCTTCGCGTGTGTATTCAACACCGAAATCGAATCCTTGAGGCGGCGTTTCCCCTTCTTGAGGAAAAAGCTCAGCATCCCAAAGAGAAATGATCCGCGTATTTCGATTGTCGTCGATATCCCGGAAATCGGGATGGAATATGTCGATACCGGTATCGATAATTCCGATAATTACACCTTTTCCGGTAAATGGCCTGTTCAATTCCTGCCCTGCGTGCACCAGTTCGGCATTCAAATCCCGTAAACTCTCATCGAGAAAAATCTCCATATCAGCTCCCTTTTCAAGCATTGAAATTCCCGGCAGACGGGAAATATCGTATAATTCATCAAACGTTACATTCGCGGTTGCAAATCCGTTCAGACGGGAGTTGACATGAATGGGAAGAGAATCCAATGTGTTGGCATCTCCGTGAATAACCACACTATACCGTTTCTCATCGTCGTACCCCGAAGCATCGGGGCCGCCGGAATAATATAGATGGAGAACACTGTCGTGAGATAATTGTCGTTCCAGAAAAGGATCGAGCATAGCCGGTGAGTCACTATTGTCAAAAGCGTATATACCGTTTGAGATAGCAAATAGTGAGAGAAATAAGGTGATGTATAGAAATCTCATAGTTTTTCTCCGCTTCCATTAAGAAAATTATGTACGTACTACAAAATAACTTTTATTCGTTATCAAAATCCGTCAGGCGTACGACAAAACCGAACGGTTTTTTGACTTTTTTTGTCGTCTACAGGACAGAAAAAAGGATTTTCAATACCTACTTTATTAACAGGTAATAGTGCACAGCACCGAACAATTAATGTGAGCGTGGGATACCGAATGACAGTATCTGTAAATTCCAAACAAAAGAGAATTGTGATCATAGGCGGAGGGTTTGGAGGTGTATATACGGCTTCGCATCTTGAAAAGAGATTAGCCGGGAATGACCGTGTGGAAATTATATTAATCAGCGAGCAAAATTATTTGTTGTTTACACCTATGCTATCGGAGGTTGCCTCCAGCTCAATCGAAGCGAAACATATGATCAGCCCGATACGTGCATGCTTGCGCGAGACTACGTTTCAGAATAGCCAGGTTCAGGAAATTGATATCGAGAGCAAAACTATTACCGCGGTGCATTGTAATCAGTGCAAACCGTTTACGATTTCGTATGATTATCTGGTGCTGGCGCCGGGATCTGTTACGAATTTCCATAATTTACCGGGTGTTGCTGAACATGCACTCCCGATGAAAACATTAAATGACGCGATGAGACTCCGCAATCATATTATTTATGTACTTGAGCATGCGGATCTCGAACAAGATAAGAATATGCGTCAAGCGATGCTGACATTTATAATAGTTGGCGGCGGCTTTGCCGGTGTGGAAACGGCTGCTGAGCTGCGTGACTTCCTGGATACTGCACGCCACTATTATAGGAGTATTGCCCGGGATGAAATACGGGTTGTATTGATCCATGGCGGAAACAGGATTTTACCCGAACTTAACGAGAAGTTAGCACATTATGCAGCGGAGAAATTACGGAAACGCGGCGTCGAAGTTCGATTGAA
>PWJF01000196.1 GCA_003560935.1 Ignavibacteriales bacterium | reverse complement strand
CGGGGCTGCCGGGTCCGAACGGAACGCCGAAATTCCAACCGGTCACTCCCGTGGCCGCGACAATAAGTATGGATTGTTCGAGCTCCGAAAGCGGATGCGGCTCGTGGCGCGATTTAAACTTGAGCGGACCGGAAGGAATATCCATTCCGAGTCCGAAACGCCGTGCGCGCCGCCCGAAGATTGCTTGCATTAGCGGGAATTGGACGAGTTCTTTAAAATTTTCAGACATTGCTTTCCTCTGTGTTTATTCTTATTACTGAATCTTGTATGTACGCGCCAAATTCTTTTGGCGCGTTTTTATTGCCACGACAAAACAGTCCGGCGAAAAGCATTTCTCCGGTACATAATGTTATATTTATCACTTATACCCGATTGCAATATATGTCTCCATAGGAAAAACGACTCCCTCATCGTCGGTATACTCACGGAGCGATTCTTCGAGTTCCGAGAGCAGATCCTCGCGGGCATCGATGTTCAAGGAACGCATCCGTCCGGCAATCGGCGAGCTCGACACTTCCTGCCGCAGGAACTCTTCAGCCGACGGAAACCGCGCAGATTGAATTACCGCTGTGATATGCACGTTCCCGAACTTCGCATCGGTAATAAGATCGCGTAAATGTTCGATATCCCATGAAGGAAAGGGAGAACGCATCATAGCACCTGCTTCGGGACCGGCATATCGTTCCAATGCATTGGATAACATGCTATAGACCGTGTTATGTTCCAACGGTCCCAGAACATTGAGCGCCACGCGTCCCCCGGATACGAGGACACGGTGTATTTCATTCAGAACGGCGGATGCATCCGGAAAGAATTGCATCGCCTGCTGACAGAAGACGACATCGAAACTTTCTTCCGGATACGGTAGTGCCGCTGCATCTCCATGCCGCCATTCGATTTCCGGATACATTCGCGATGATATAGTCCGTGCAACCGATAACATACTTTCATTGATGTCGATACCGGCAATACGGTTTATGGTGCCGATACGCGACGCTGCCGTGCGGGCAACTATGCCCGTACCGCACGCAACATCGAGTACCCGTTCACCGGATTTGATACCGGCCGCATTGACGAGGTGCTTTGCCCACACAGCAAAAAATGCGGGAACGAGATAGCGTTCGTATGCTTCTGGGGCATTGTCGTCAAGCTGCCATCGTTCAATGTGTTCCTGTTTGTACATCTTCTTCCCGTATTATAAATAAGCCGAAAAAAGTAATTTATTCTATCAATTCCAGTTGCTTTCCTAATATTGTTGGATCTGTATACCGGCGTACACGGAGGAATCTTCCGTCATGATCTATATCGGCAATTACACCGTAGGATTGTTCGATCCGGCAATAGGTAGGGGAAATAATTCCTTCCGGTGTATCGAGCGGTCCCGAATGGGTGCCCGATACCGTTACTTCCCAAGCCGCTGTATTGCCGTTGGCAATAAATACCGAGCGGTGTACAATAATATCAGCGAACGCTCGAAATAGATTTGCATGATCTTCACGAACGGCATCTCTACCGCGCAGCGGTTCGGGATACAGGGGATCGTACACAATAGCTTCGGCTGCATATTCTGCCGCTACAGCGTCTGCATCGTGGTTATTGAATGCTTCGCAAGCCAGATCATGTCTCTCGCGTACATTCATAATACATCCTTACGTTTTGAAAAATATTCATTGAGATTACTCCGAAAAGGATCTTAAGCCACAGATTACACGGATTAAAGCTTTAATTATGTCATTTTTAGGTAAAAAATCCGTGTAATCCGTGGCTAATAAATTCGACTAATACTTATCGGAGTAGACTCTTCATTACGATTTCCTCACTATGTAATAATAATTCTGGAAATCGTGATCGAGCTGCTTCACATCGACGTTTTTGAAACCGGCTGCATCGAGCATTTCAAGCGCTTTTTCCTTCCCCCACATCGTACCGAGTCCCAGACCGCCGTACGCAAGCGATACGGTCATGCAATGCATTGTCGATGCCGTATAGAGAAACGGTGCGATGGGATGGTCGAGATTCTCGGTTACGTTACTCGAACCGGCAATATCCTGCATCAGATATACGCCGTCGTCTTTGAGCGCCTTATAGATACCGGCAAGGACGCGGTCGGGTCGTGCCTGATCGTGAATGGCATCGAAGGATGTGATGAAATCGTAATGACGTTCAGGGGCATCGTCGTTGAAAGTCGTAAGATCACGTGCCTCGAAGCGGACATTTGAAGCGTTGTTGTGTTTTGCGTTCTCGCGGGCATAGTCGATAGCTTCTTCAGACAGATCGTATCCGGTGAAGCGGCTCTTCGGATATGTGACCGCGAGTAAGTTTAGTGCACGTCCTCTTCCGCATCCGATGTCGAGTACCTCGATTCCCGCTTTCAATTTATCGATGATTCCCGGAGCAAGGGGGAGGATAGTATCGACAAGCGACGACATAACCGTCTGTCCGCTGTCCTCGGCCATGACCTCATGAAAACGTTTATATTCGGAGTACGGTACCCCGCCTCCTTTTTTGAAACACTCCACTATCCGGTCTTCGACCGAACCCAGTACCGCGATGTATTGCGTAAATATCCCGATGTTATCTGCACCCGCATCACGGGTGAGAAACGCAGCATGTTCGGCCGGAAGCGAGAACAACGGTTCCCGTCCGTTGCTTCCGTTCACGTGACAGTTGACGATGCGTCCGACCGTCATCCCGCCGAGCCATTCGCGGACGTAACGCTCGTTTAATCCTGAAGCGTCGGCTATCTGTTTGCTTGTCGACGGCGGCAAGTCTTTCAATGTATCGAACAATCCGGTGCGGTGACCGATCGAGGTAAGCAATGAAAGCGCTCCGTGGTTCATCATCCCGATCAGATTTTCGGCAAACGCTTCGGATTTCTGCGTGTCGATCTGGTGCATGGTACACATGGTGTTTCCTCCCTGTTGTTTTGTTGGTTTCTATCAGTTACTATCGGTTGCTATCGGTTACAAATAAGTTTCTTTCATTGACAAACCCGTCAAGCGTTTCTTCACGGCTATCTTTCAGCAAGTCCTCATATGCGAGCAGGTCGGTTGCAACAGGAGAACCGTTTAGTTCACATATCATCGTATTGATCTCACCGCGATGGTAATTCGAGTGACAGATGACATGCATCATCGTTTGCCAGAGAAGGTACGAACGGTTTTCCCCCTTGAGATTGATTATCGAAAGCGTTTTAAACAGATCGGCATTATCTAACGCATCGATAAATTCTCTCTGTTCTTCCGACACGGTATCCAGGCATGATTGCAACGACCGGAATGTGGGGAAATCTTTGGAGTTCAACGGTAATTCCGGTGTGTATCCTTTCCAGCGCTGCAGCCACACCCATTCCGATGAGAGAATATGTATCAACGTATCCTTTATTGAGGGGAACGTGCTCTTCCGGGGTTTTGTAAGCTCAGCCGGTTGGATCCCCGACAGGGCATCGATAATATTCCTGTTTGCCCATTCGTTATATTCGAACATTTGTCTGTATGTGTCGAGCATTATAATCGATCCTTTCTGTGTACCGGGTTTGTGTAACGAACGGTATCAAAATAATACATAAAAAGAGGGGCAACAATCGGGGAAATACGGTATTTTGGAGAGTGGTATACGGTATTTATTCCATACGGATACGGTACAGTACACCTCTTGACAAACCCCGGCTATTTTTGTACAATGCTTTACCTTACCCGGTGCTTATGAGGATATTACGATTGTAAATGTTCACGCTGAAAAAAGTCTGGCTTCGATCCCGCATCAGCGGGGCTCAGTCTGCCCCGCGATTACTCGGTGTTTCACTCTGGGTTTTTTTATAAAAAGCATTTATTCTATCATGAGTAATGACACATAGGTAACCCTATTTTCTGCTTTCGAGAATTCCCTCTCCCCCCAGCCCCCTCTCCATCTTTCGACGGAGAGGGGGAGTCAGGATGTGAGTGAGTTTTTTGTAGAGACTTTTATTTGAATTATTTTAACATGATTCAGTTATTATTTATCAGATAGATTTCTCAACTCGGACACCCCTCTCCGCTTGCGCGGAGAGGGGACGGGGGAGAGGGCGCGAAGGCAAGTGCGAACTTTTTTTTGGACAACCCCAACCCGAGCGGAGTCGAGGGGTGCATATTATTTTTTCGTGAGAATTAATTAGAATCATTACCCTCGCCGGAACATGGTAACACTATGAGTACATCCAATACTTATAAAAAAGTCGGAGAGCGGAGTTGGGCGGACGAATATGCCCGTCTTTCATCTGCCGGAAAACGAAACCAGCCCGATCCCGAGGATTTGGAAAATCTTGCGGTAGCCGCATACCTTATCGGTAAGGATATCGAGTGTATCGATGCTTTTACAAAGGCGCATTATGAATTCACAAACCGTGGAAAAATCGATCGCGCGATACGGTGTGCATTTTGGATAGGAATGCATTTAATGTTCGGAGGGGAACGGGCGCGAAGCAGCGGCTGGTTCGCCCGGGCGGAACGGTTAATCGAAGATAATAAGCTTGATTGCGTCGAAAAGGGGTTTTTACTCGTTCCGGCAGCGCTTCAATCTCTTCGGAAAGGCGATACGGAAGAAGCGACGTTAATTCTGGAGAAAGCACGAAAAATAGGCGTTCGTTTTAATGATTCCGATCTCGTAACCATGACGCTGCTCGGTTCGGGAGAAGCGAATATCCGGCAAGGTAACTTCTCCGATGGTATCGCATTGCTCGATGAGGCGATGGTCGCCGTCGATTCGGGTGAAGTCTCCCCGGTTGTGAGCGGTATAGTATATTGCGCGGTAATAGAGATGTGTCAGAAGATATATGACATCCGCCGCGCGCAGGAATGGACATCGGCATTGAGCCGCTGGTGTGATTCGCAGCCGGATATGGTACCATTCCGTGGACAATGTCTGGTTCGAAGGGCCGAGATTATGCAGATACATGGTGAATGGCCTCAAGCATTG